>CALWEY010000001.1 GCA_944377435.1 uncultured Clostridia bacterium
ACTGGACCAACATCTGGTGCTTATGGTGGCAGCTCAAATTCTTATATTTATAGTGTTGAAGAAAATACACCAGTAGATACAGAATTTTTTGTAAATCCTGTTGCTAGTTGTTATGGTGGTAATTTTATACCTGCATCAGGTGGGACAAGATGTACCTTAATTATTGAAGTATATAGTAAATGAGGTGAACAAATGCAAGAATTGACATTAAATCAAATAGCGGAATTTTTAAAATGGCTCGTCACCTTTGGCGGGTCTATTTGTACTATTTTATTCGCTTTCAAAAAAATATTAGACAAGTCAATGCAACCGATACAAAAAAAGATGGATGAATTAGACATTAATATACATAAGAAAATTGATGAAATTGATATTCATCAGTGCAAAAATTTTTTAGTTAGATTTCTTGCAGATGTAGAACGTGGTCAAAAGATGGATGATATAGAAATTAAGCGTGCCTACGATGTTTACGAACATTACACTAAAGATTTAAAACAGAATTCTTATATACATGACAAGTGGGAAAGATTAATGAAATGAAAAAATTATCTTGGTTTTTCAAAAAGCTATTTGGTAAAAAATATTTCATTAAATATACTGATAAATTAAAAAATGATGAAATTTTAGTTATAGGACATAAAATTTATATTTCAAAAAGAGGTGAAAAAATGAAAGAGAATAATATTATATATTTTAAATTCCCGTGGGATAGAGTAGCTATTACTCAATACTATTCAAGTAAACATCAAGCGATAGATAACTCTAGCAAAGGTAATACATATGCTTATCTACCTTGCGATGCAAAAATAGTCAAAAATCAATGGTATGATGATTACGGCTATATGGTTGAGTACGAGGCTAACGATAGCCGAGGTACATTTGTTATGGCTGATGGACATTTCAAGAAAAAAAGCTCATTAAAAGTAGGACAAATCTACAAAATGGGAACCAAAATTGGTGAAATAGGAACAACTGGTAATTCTACTGGACCACACGACCATTTTAGAATTGCTTTAAATGGTAAAAGAGTAAATCCTTTAGACTATCTTTATGTTTACGACGGACAAGAAGTTCACGAAGAAGATGTACCAAAAGTCAAATACTTTAATGATGTAGTCAAAAAGTATGAAGTCATTGTAGACGAAATACCAGTTTACACAAATGCCAATAATGCTAAAAATCATAAAAAATCAACCGGCACTTGGGGTAAAGGCACTTATTATGTGTTTAACGAAGCATATGGAATGATTAATATCACTACAAAAGTAGGTCAAGCCGGAGCTTGGATTAATCCTAGTGACAATGTTATTAAAGAAGAACCAGTAGAACCACCAAAGGAAGAAGTTGAAGAAAAGCCAATTGAAACTCCTACTGAAGAAGTTAAACCACCAATAATTGGAGAAACACCAAAAGATGATGAAGATAATACCGAAAAAGAACCTGTTACAGAGGACAAACCTGATGAAACGATAAATAATACTCCAAATGAAGAAACTAATGAAATTGGTCAAGATAATGAAGAAATAGAGCAAGAATTAGAAGAAACTGCAAAAGAAAATATTTTTGTTAAAATTATGAAAATCATTTTTGATTTTATAATTGGAATTTTTAAAAGATAGGTGGTGGTAGAATGTTAGATAAATTAAAGTCAAGAAAATTTTTAGCAACATTAATGACAAATGTCATAGCAATAGCAACTTTATTTACTTCTTACGAAGATACTACTGTTCAAATTATCGCTTTAATTGTATTAGGTGTTGCCAATATCATTTACGGAATTGTTGAAGGCACAATAGATGCTAAAGCAGTTGTAACTGAAGTTAAAGAAACTGCTGAACAAATTGAATCAAAATTATAAAATTAAAACCAGCTTCGGCTGGTTCTTTTTTTTATATGAAAATTTGGTTAATATAATAAAAAAGTAATAAAAAGTAATAAAAAGTAACAAAAAGTAACAAAAAGTCGAAAAAATTTGACAAAATTACAAAAAATAGTATAATTAAAAGTGTTGACAGAGACAACACTTTAGTATATTTATATATTGTTTAAACATAATATATAAAGAGATACACTTGATATGGCATGTTAAGTGTTTACTTATTTTTTTCTTGATAAACACCGTTTCAAATATGATTCGGTGTTTTTGTTTTATTTTATTCTTTATTTTTAAGAACTACAATTGTATAAAATACAATAGTTACAAATATAACCATTAATTCCATTCGAATTAATCCTTTCTATAGTTTTATTTCCCATAGAAAATCACCTCCATTCTAAATATTGAATGGATGTAAACACTTAACTATCTCGCGTATCTCTTTGCTAATTGTAATACATTTTATATAATAAAGTCAATAAAATTTTAGTGTTTTTTTTATAAAAAAAGTTAAAAAAAATAATATAAAATTAATTTTCGACACTTTTCCACAAAAATGTTGAATATATGAAAATAATTTGATTTTTGTTTGAGTACTAATTATATAGTTCCAAATGGTGCTATATAAGTAGTACTCAAACATTATTTGAAGTGTATTATATATTGTAAATCCTTGTTTCTTTCAATATAATCAATATATTTAAGCCAAAAAGCTCTTTTAGATTCATTATCTAATTTTT
>CALWEY010000002.1 GCA_944377435.1 uncultured Clostridia bacterium
ATGACTTTTTCAGAATATATGGATTTGATAGCAAGGGCTTATTTTACTATTACCTTCGGCGAAGGATTTGACGGATATTTTAACCAGCCGCATGTCGTAGGTGGGCTTGGAATGGCAGTCTTTAATCCTGATTTTTTCCCGGACAAGAGCTGGCTTGAACTAAAAAATGTATATACAACTGCTGAAGATATGGAAAACAATATCGTTAATGACATAAAAGAATTGTCTGCAAACAAAGAGCTTTACTACTCTTTGATAAACAAAATAAAAGAAAAGCTGTCTACTCTATACGGAGAAGATTTGTTTAAAAAAAATTTAGAGAAGTTTTATAAAAAAGAATTGGCACTTTAGAAAGGAAAGTGATTAATGAGTAAGAAATTGTTGGAAAAGATATTTTCAGTAAAAAATGACAAAGATAGAAAGCATAAAGTTGTAAATATGCTTGGTACAAAGATAAAATTTAAAAAATTAAATATAAAAGAAAAAATCGATTACTTTAAAATAATGAATGATAAATCATTATATGTTGGTATTCCTGATGATATAACGCTTCAACTATGTTTTAATGACAATTGTAATTGTAATTGTAAATTTTGTGCTGCAGATATTGTAAAAGATTATAATCAACGGTCAATCATGCCTGATAAATGGTTGTATGAAGATTTTTTGCCGTTATATCCAAAAACAAATCATATTGTACCTACTTATGGAGAAATAACTGTTTGTAAAGAAGGCTATGATTATTTGTCATTTATTAACAAAAATTATCCGCAAATCAACATTTCAATTGAAACAAACGGCATATCTTTTACAAACAAATGGATTGATTTAGCAACAGAAAATTTAATGAGGGTTCACTTTTCTATAAATGCAATTAACGAAGAATATTTTAAGAAAACTGTATGGGAACAAGATGGAATTTATCCCAAAATTATTAACAATTTAGATAATTATATAAAAAAATTAGACGAAAAAGGGCTTGGAGCATTCCGTCCATGTGTGTCTATGGTTTTAAATAACACTAACTATGAAACAATGTTAGATTTTATAAAGATGTCTCTAAATAAACAATTACAAATTATTGTATTATTTTTTGATACAGGACTATGCCTGACAGAAGAAAATAAGAAAAAAATCAATGATTGTTTCATAACACTTCTTGAACTGGAAAGAATTCTTAAAGATAAAGTCTATTTAAATTTTCGCTTGTTCGTTCCAATTAATAATGTAAAAGAATTGGAAGAAATCGCAAATCGTGCATCGATAGAAGATTTAAAACAAAAATATTCAGATATTTTAAAAATCACTGAAAATTTTAAAACTCTAAAGGACTTGTTTTATGAAAGAACTGAAATAAGAAATAAATTTGAGAAGAAGCCTTATACTTACTACGAAGAGCTAACAGGAGTTTGTTATCATCAGGTAATTGGGGATAAATATTCAATATGTTCAAATGCAAACAACCATATTAGATTATATCCAAATGGTAATTATTCAGTCTGTCCTTGGAGAACTTATGACAATAATATAAAAGAATTCCAAAAAAATAATAAAATAGATTGGATTTCATTTTTTAATAGCTACTATTACAGAAAATTGCGTAAAAATTTTAAAAAATTTTGTTATGAAGGTTGCATGATAAATTGTCCTGCGGCAGAAAAAATATCAGAAAAAAATTTTAACAAAAAATATTCAATATAGATAGTGGTGATTGCACATGATTCGTAATTTAGCAATATATGGTGCTGGTGGATTAGGCAGAGAAATATACGATTTAGCTGAAAGAATTAATTTTCAAAACAAACGATGGGCTAAAATATTTTTCATTGATGACATTAATGATATAAATAAAATCGAAAATACCGATGTATATAAATTTGATGATATTAAAAAATTTAATAATGATTTAGATTTTATTGTTGCTGTGGGAGAGCCGTCGGTAAGACAAAAATTATACAATAAAATAATTAAAAATAATTTTAATTTAACAACACTTATTGCCCCTACAGCAATAATAAGCCCAACAGCAAAAATCGCCTCTGGGTCAATAATATCAGAATTCGTTTCTATTCATTCAAATGTTTATATTGGCAACAATTGTTTGATACAACCATATAGTCTTATTGGTCACGATGTAAAGGTAGGCAACCATTCTGTTTTATCCACACAATTTACTCCTGGAGGGGGGACAATTATAGGAGAATCTGTATATATTGGTATGCAATCAAGTATCAAAGAGAAAACAATTATCGGAAACAATGCAATAGTTGCAATGGGTGCGTCTGTGTTTAATGACGTTCCTGAAAATGCAGTTGTTATAGGTAACCCTGCAAGAATAACAAAAGGTAATGAAACAAGAAAAGTCTTTAAATAACAAAGGATATATAAAATGAAAAACGAAGCTCCTGTATTAACAGTAAATGTAATCACTTATAATCATAGACCCTATATAGAAAAGTGTCTTGATTCCATATTGGCTCAAAAGACTAATTTTAATTTTTTAATAAGGATTTTCGATGATTGTTCTACTGACGGCTCCACAGAAATTTGCCAGAAATATGCAGAAAAATATCCAGATAAAATAACATTATATACAACAAATAAAAATCTTGGACTTATTGACGGTCCAATAAGAGCATATAGAAATATACAAACTCCATATTATATAGTAATAGAAAGTGATGATTATTTATGTTCTACAGAACAATTTCAAAAAGAATTTGAGCTTCTTGAGAAAAATAAAGAGTGCAGTTTTTGTGCTGCAACGACCATAACTTATTCCACAAAAAAACAAAAAAAGTTAGGAATTTTCCCTGAATTACAATCTGGCATTTATTCAAAAGAATTTGCGGTAGCTAATCCTTATGTCCACCTAATGACACACATTTCAACTAGGATGGTACGAACAAAATGTATAACACTTAATGATTCAAATCCAGAAATTTATTTAAATGATGTAACACAAATGTATGAATTACTTCGTCAAGGTTCTATGTGCTATGTAAATGAAGAATGGTGTGTATATAACTATACAGAAGCCGGCATTTGGTCAAAAAATGATGCATTTGGAAGAACTGAATATCTTTTAACTAGATTACAAACATACAACGAATATACAAATAGATTATTTGAACCATCTCTATTAGCTTTGTTTATTATCCATGCAAATAGCAATGTTTCATATGATATGAAACAATATGAAAAAGAACAACATGTGAATATATCTAAAGGAAATAGAATGAAGGCAAAAATGAAAGCAATAAAACATTATTTCATTTCGCCTTTTTTTCTAGATGTTTTTAATATGCCGCGAGATATAGGACGTGCAATAAGAAAAAAAGTAAAACGTAATAAAGGAGAATAAAATGTCAAATTTAGAAAAATATACAAAAGCTTTTACAGAAACTTTTGAAATCGCAGAAGAACAGACAAAAGGTTTAAAATATCAGGATATTCAAGCGTGGGATTCTGTAGGGCACATGGGGCTTGTTGCAGCTATTGAAGATGCTTTTGATATTATGCTCGACCCTGATGATATTGTTGATTTAAGCTCTTTTGAAAAGGGTATGGAAATATTAAAAAAATACAATATAGAAATGTAGGAATAAAATGACAGAAAAAATTGTTTTGCAAAACTTGGATGCACAACAAATCCAGGAATATCAACAAAATAGATATCCTTGTTTTTTTGTTGACAAAATTGTAGAGGCTGTTCCAGGGAAATACGCAAAAGGGTATAAAAATTTCACTTACAATGAGTGGTTTTTTCCTGCACATTTTGAGGATGAACCCAATGTCCCTGGATTTGTGCAAATAGAAACACTAACACAGGTTTTTCTTATGACTTTTTTGACATTTCCTGAAAATAAAGGTAAAAAAACAGGATTTGTTTCTGTTAATAATGCAAAATTCAGAAAAAAAATTATACCCGGAGATAAGCTGGATATAATTGCAGAACTGGACTCATATAGACGGGGTTTAGCAAAAGGCAAAGTTAAAGGATACATAGATGGTGAACTGGCAAATGAAGTAGAGCTTGTTGTTTCTATTCCCGAAATAATGCTGAACTTTAGACCAAATACAAATAAGGAGCAATAATGCCAAGGGTAGCAGATTATGTAATGCAAAGATTATATGAAGCAGGTGCAAGACATGTTTTTCTTGTTACCGGACGAGGAAT
>CALWEY010000003.1 GCA_944377435.1 uncultured Clostridia bacterium
ATGCACCATCTAGATGTCCTATTTGCGGTGAAACATTATTATGGAAAAAAGTTGATACAGAAAACAAAGGCTTCAGTGTAGGGAAAGCGGCATTAGGTGGTTTTTTGCTAGGTCCAGTTGGACTTATAGGCGGAGCTTTAGGTAAAAAGAAGTCAACATATTATTGTGGAAAATGCGGTTTCAATCATGAATATAAAGATTGAATTATATTTGATAGAATTATTAAATTATACAAAATAATTTTTTTATGATAATTTATTTTATACATATTTATCAAAAAGTTAATATAAAAATCTTATTTTAATTACTTTATCTTTTTAATGCCCAGCAATTGTGCATTTTTATGAAGAATAAAGACAAGAACCACAGTTTGTTTAATCCCCTAACCTTATATTGCAAAGCATATAATGTGAATATTTGTTTCTCTTCTAGTTCATTTTGGTCTTTTTCTTGTTTATAATTATTGCCCTTTTAAGTTTACATAAAAATAAGATTATGCCAAGTCTTTTGTTATAATTACCATTTTCTTTAAAGCTTGATTAAAAATCTTGTTATAATACATTTCTTTTTTCTCATTTGAAAAAATTCCATATTTTTTTAATTTTATTTTTACATCTTTTTTATAACAAATGTAATCATCTAACAATTTTAATAATTTAAAAATTTTTCTTTTGTCCTTATCGTTAATATCTTTGCACATTTTATCATGCACTTCCATTGTTATAATTCCAGAAGAAACCATAGAGTCAAGCTTTTCCATTTCTAAAACAGAAGATTTGAATGCATAATAATTTGATTTCAACAAAATTATCAAACATATTTTTACTTTTTTTGCAATTTCTAATTTAAAATCATACTCAAACATTGTTATTCCCTATTGTATATTGCACAATATTACTTTAAAAAAGTTTACTCTAAATACTTAATAAACAATTTTGCACGTGATGGATGTCTAAAAAATTTTAATATTTTTTCAATTACTTCAACAACTTTTTTGTTGCTCATTGAATATTGTACTGATATTTCTTTTACTGACTTGCCTTTCCTAAACAAATTTTCAAACACCACTTTTTGCTCACCGTTTAATTTTTCAGTTAAGCTCTCAACTATTAACACAAACTCGTCTTGTGTATTGCTTATTTTTTGTTTAATAGAATCAATATTCCACTCTCGGTCTTCTAACCCAAACATTGAGTTCAATAATTGGAACATCCAATCATCTTTTTTTATTTTATAATCATAATTATGTAAAAATCTTTCGCAAGCAACTTCTTTCATATTATCTCCTTCGCTTTATATTCAGCTTATTATTGTACTACTCTATTATGTCATCATTTGAATCTTTAGATTTGTAATATTTTTTAACGAAATTTCGTAAGTTACTATTACTTACTTTTAGCAACTCTTCTATTGCTTGCTTTAAATTGCTATTGGCAACTAAAATATCATATTCTTCACGAGTTGTGTAATCTTTCCACGCTACATTATTATACAAATATTTTGCTACTTCTTTTTGCTTTTCTGCATCATTACCCTTTATGTAACCGTTTATTTGTTTCTTTATTGTATTTTTATCTACATCTGGTCCCAAACCGATATTGATTAAAAATTCATCTTCCATTCCTTTGATGAAATAATACATATCTATTTGTTTCATAAAAGGATAATTAGTTATGTTTTGATTATTTCGCTTATATTGCTCATATTTTGCACAACCTAATTCATAGACTCTTTTAATACAATTATTTACATATTCGTTAGTTGTTTTGTTGTTGATTGTTTTGTCTTTTTTACTGCTTGTTTTTTGTAATCCAAAACCTTGCTTAAAATTTCTATCTAGCGCAGGAAAGCAACCGATTGTTCCCAAAATTATCTTAGTTATGATAGTTGAAAATTCTCTACTTTGTGGTTCTTGAGTTTCATTTCTGAAATATGATTTGTTAACAAAATAGCACTTGTATGGCTTTAATTTTTCAAAAATAGCATAATAAAGTTTTTCAATTTTGTCGACATTATTACCAGTATCACTTGAAGAAAATAATTTTGAATCATCCCATAAGTCATCATATTTACTATCAAAAATAGCCCCTACAACTTCTTTATAAATTGTATAATCATTTTGAAGCAAAAAAGAACTTCCACGATACATTCCCCAACTTGCCATATAGAATGCTAGATGTAAAGCTAATTCGTTTTGATATGTCCATGCTTTCGACATATTAGGAAATATATCATTTAAATTGTCATACAACTTTTCATCTAAAGCTATATTTTTACTTTTAACATAATGAAAAATATTGTAGCAATGTTCCCACGATTTATATCTATTTTCCCATATGTTATTTGATTTGTTTAAAAATAGCTTAATGGCTTTGCCAAAATAATTAAAAGTTTCTTCGTCTTGTTTTAAACAATCGTTTTTTTCATTCATTTTATTACTCTCCTTAGTTTTTTGTTCATTTATACAATTCTTGTTTCCGTTTCTTTTAAAAGCCAGTGTCTAAGCTTATAAACTTCCACTTCGTCACCTTTGGTATTTATTATAGATTCTTGTTACTGCTTGTTTTGTTTTCTCTCTTGTGGTCGATGGCGAAACAAGTTCGACCCCTTCACCATATTGCAAGCACCAATATATTAAAGCCGTCTCATTTGCAACTATATCCGCATATATTTTGTTATCTTTTTTATAAATTCTTGTATTGTCGTCAAACCACTCTTCTACATATGAGACAGTGTATTGACTATCAATAAGCAAAGTGGCATTTACAGATTGTCCACCAAACATATAAATATTTTCATTTATGTATTTTGAAATATCTATTCCTTTTTCAAAACCTTGCACTTGAGTTATTGGCAATATATCTTCTTCACAAATTTTTATATCTTTAATCTTGTCTATCTTGTAATTCGCCACTCCCTTTTTATTGTAACCACATATTAAATAATAGGTCCCTTTATTGTTTACCATAAGATATGGATTAACATATTTTGAAACATATCTACTGTCATTTTCGTCTAAATTGCTCCTAATATAATTAAATTTGATTTTTTTATTTTTTTCTATTGCTTCACTTATAATGTCAATGGTATAGAACAATTCTTTGTTGTTTGTTCTGGACACGCTACTAGATTTTACAATAAAATTATATTTTTTCCTTTTGTAAACGCTTAAAAATGAATATAGTTTTTTGGACAACTCTTGTGCTTGCCCACTTGTTATGTTTTTACTTGAAAAAATAGAATCAATTAAATATGTTATTTGACTTTCTTCCAACTCTCTTTCTCCAAGAAAATAACCTTTATTTGGAACTTTTTGGATGTCGTAGTTCAAACTTAACAAACAATCTATGTTAGCGCTTATTGTTTTTCTATCACATTCCATCCCATAATGCCGATAAATCAAACTCGCAATTTCTTTTTGCATAAGCGGATGATTTTCATCGCTATATTCTTTTAACATATTGTAAACATAGAAAATTAAAAGTTTTTTATTTGTATCGCTTGCCATAATCTCTCCCTTATAAACACATAATACAATAAAAACATTGGTTCTGTATACTTAATTTTAAAAAATTAGATATCACATTCTCCACTATTTTCCAAAATATGCTTTATATTATCTTCTGTCAAAAATTCACAATGTCGTAAACAAAGTTCTTGTTTCTTTAAGTTGTTTATAATCATACAACCTTCCTCTTCCAAACTTTCAGCTCCTTCTTCTTCTAAAATAGTTTTTGAATCTTTGGCGCTGACTGTTTTAAAACAGCATCTATAATTTAAATTATCTTTTATTGCTTCAGGCAACATATAAATAGCTTGAGTTCCACAAACTACACTAACATCATAATCTATGGAACAATTAAATATATTCTTCATAATTTGCTCAACACTATATCTATCTGGGTAAACATAATCTGCGATTTCATCCATTATGATTACAATAAAAGGTAATTTCTTCTTATAAAATTTGTAATTGTATTCAAAAATATTTTTGACACGTTTCTTGCGAAAAAGTTTTTACCGGTTCATTACTTCTGTTTTTATTGTCTTTGACATCTCACTAAAACTTTCGAACTTATTGACTTTTGGATAAATAAGGTGCGGCAACTTGCTGTATTTGCCAAATTCAATTTCTTTTGGATCAACCAAAATTATGTTAAAATCTTCTTTTTTGTATTTAGATACAATCTCACAAATAATGTGATTTAATAAATTAGTTTTTCCACTTCCTGTTTTCCACCAACAAGTAAATTGCCGGTTATGATGGCATTGATAAAATCATAGCCAATTGAATTTTTAAAGAAAACAGGCTCGACACTTGGAAAGTAATTATTCTCTTTTAGTATGTTAAAATTTTTTAATATTTTCTTGTATTCTTTCTTTAAAAAACTTCTCGCTTTGACAGGGTTAATGATATTCTCTTGGTATGAATCTATGTGTTCAATTATTTTATTTGCAACCATTTTGTCATATAACGACTTTACAGAAACATAACCACAATTAAGTTTACTTTGTAATAAAGAAACACAAATAATTTTGTTATCTATTATTTCATTGACTTTTTCGTTGATATGTCTTATCCAAAACATTTTGACCTCCTCTATTGCAATTGTATAATAATACAAGTCCAAACTTTTGGACTTGCATAGGAAATATAATAAAAAAAATGATTTTAGATATCATACCCGCATCACCACAAATGAGCAACCTCTTTCTAGCATCCTCATTTAAAAACCAGTCTCCCATATTTGCCATTCAAGTTGACCTAAACTATAAAA
>CALWEY010000004.1 GCA_944377435.1 uncultured Clostridia bacterium
CAATCATTCACAATTAAGCTTGACTTAACACGTGCTGCTTAATTTTATGACTAAGGAGGCAAAATGAAAAAGAAAATAAAATTGTTTGTAACAATTGCTTCATTTTGCTTAGCAGTTTCGATGCTTGCTTTTGGTGTTTATGCTGCAACAAGCGTAACTTATACAATCAGTGGTTCGGTATCTTATACCGTAAATGATGTTTTAGTTAGCGTTAGTACACAGTTATATTCACTAAAAACAAACAAAAAATATACGGCAAGTACAGTTGCCACAGCAGGAGATGCTGCATGGCAAACTTCTGGTTCGGCAAAAACATGGGCTTCCTATGATAATAGTACAAAAGTATTTAATAGTAGTTCAGGTTCTGCCGCAATGGGAACATTGAATTTTGGCACATCATTTGCATATAAGATTGTTGTAACAATTTCTACATTAAACACAAGTGGAACAGTTACAGCAACACCAGGTAGTGTAACAACACCTACTAATGCATATATTGTAAATGCATCAAGTGGAACGGTTACAAATTCTAAACCATTAACTTTGGTTTATTATATTGGACTTGATGATGCTACATCACCAGCAAGTGGAACATTTAGTTTGCCTGTAACAATTGCTTTTGCTGCTTAGTAAATAAGCAAGTAAGCTATTATAATAGCAAAAAACATTTATAAAATTTTATAAACGGCAAAACAAGAGTGAGTTTAATGCTCACTCTTTTTTTTGTGTAAAATAAAAATAATAGTTAAATGTTTGTATTATTAGCCTTTTGTTGTTGTGTTTTAAACAGTATTATAAAAGATTTTTTAACTTTAAAAGGATATATCAAAGGTTGTGTTAAGATTTTTTTGAAGAGCTGATTTGTATATTTAAAAATTTTTAAAAATAATTAAAAAGGTGTTGACAAGGGTATATGTAATGTTATACAATACCATGTAATGTGGCAAAGTACGGGTTGACGCATGAAGTTACCTGTTTCCTAGCAAGCGGAAAAGGATAATTTATGCCGACAAGTTCTGCTTTAAGCGGAGCGACCAACAAACGCCTTTTTATTTTGAAACCACATACAAACACACGGAATAGTGTAGAAAACAAATATAAAGGTTTACATTTATGTAATTTGTTGGCTAGCACAAAACAACAGGAGGTAAAAAATGGCAACACAAAAAATTAGAATCAAACTTAAATCATACGACCATACACTTCTTGACCAAGCATGTATAAGA
Organism: uncultured Clostridia bacterium; assembly: GCA_944377435.1. Taxonomy (GTDB): domain Bacteria; phylum Bacillota; class Clostridia; order Christensenellales; family UBA1242; genus UBA5893. The sequence goes on from CALWEY010000004.1 coordinate 1,227, forward strand.
ATAATCAATACAGCAAACAAGAGTGGTGCCAAAGTGGTAGGACCAGTTCCACTTCCAACAGACAGGGAAGTTATAACAGTTATTCGTTCACCACACAAACATAAAGACAGTCGTGAACAATTTGAATCTAGAACACACAAAAGAATGATAGATGTGTATCCAACTTCACCAAAGCAAACTGATGCATTTATGAAATTAGATTTGCCAGCTGGTGTTGATATTAAAATCGAACTATAAGGAAGGAGAAGAAAATGAATAAAGCAATTATAGGCAAAAAACTCGGAATGACACAAATCTTCACACCTGATGGTTTGGTTGTTCCAGTTACAGTAGTAGAAGCTGGTCCTTGCAAAGTTGTTCAAGTTAAAACAGAAGGCAAGGAAGGTTATAACAGCGTTGTTGTTGCTTTTGATGAAACAAAAGAATCAAGAGTAAACAAAGCACAAATGGGAACATTTAAAAAAGCAAATGTTCCAGCACACAGAATTTTAAGAGAATTAAAACTCGATAATTCACAAAACTATGAAATCGGAACATCAATCCTTTGCGATATATTTAATGAAAAAGACAAAGTTGATGTAACTGGTTTAACAAGAGGTCGTGGTTTTACAGGTGTTATTCAAAGATGGAATCAAAATCGTTTAAAAATGACACACGGAACAGGACCTGTTCACAGAGAAGTAGGTTCAATGGGTGGAAATAGCTCTCCATCAAGAGTATTTAAAAACAAACACCTTGCAGGACACTACGGACACGAGAGAGTAACAATCCAAAATTTGGAAATTGTTAAGGTCGATTCTGCTCGTAACATACTACTTATTAAAGGTTGCATACCTGGACCAAGAGGAACAGTTGTAACAGTTAGTGAAGCAGTTAAAGGAGTCAACTAATGAAAGCAAAAGTTTTTAATATGCAAAACGCTGAAGTTGGTTCAATAACACTTAAAGATTCAGTTTTTGGTGTTGAATATAACGAACCTTTAATTCATGAAGCAGTTGTTGCTTACAATGCAAACAACCGTCAAGGAACAAAATCAGCACTCACAAGAAGCGAAGTTAGAGGACATGCTAAAAAACCTTGGAAACAAAAGCACACAGGACATGCAAGACAAGGTTCAACAAAAGGTCCACAATTCGTTGGTGGTGGTGTAGTATTTGCTCCAAAGCCAAGAGATTTCTCTAAAAAACTTAACAAAGTTGCAAAAAGATTTGCTTTGCTTAGTGCAATATCTCAAAAACTTGCACAAAAAGAACTTGTTATATTAGACGAATTCAAACTTGAAAATGCAAAAACAAAAGAAGTTAAAGCATTTTTAGATGCATTTGGTTTTAAAGCAAGCACACTTATTGTTTTAGACGATAAGAATGAAAGTGCATTAAAAGCTACAAACAATATGCAAAAAACAAGCGTAACAACATCAGATTTACTCAATGTTTATGATGTAGTTGCAAACAAGCAAGTTGTTCTCACAAAGTCAGCTGTTAAAAAATTAGAGGAGGCTTATGCAGAATAATGAAAGCGCAAGATATTATAATTAGACCTGTCCTAACAGAAAAAGCTTATGCAGGAATTGCAAACAAAGTTTACACATTTAAAGTAAATAACAGTGCAAACAAAGTTCAAATTAAAAAAGCAGTTGAAGAACTTTTTAATGTTAAAGTTGAAAAAGTAAACACAGTAAGCGTTAAGGGCAAAGAAAAAACAAGAAATTTAAAAGAAGGAAGAACTGTTGGTAAATCAAGTGATTACACAAAAGCAATAGTAACACTTACAAAAGATAGTAAACCAATTGCATTCTTCGAAAGTTTATCATAAAAGGAGAATAATTAGTTATGGCTATAAAAACAAGTAATCCTACATCTGCTGGTCGTAGATTTTATACAAAAGCAACATTTGAAGAAGTAACTAAAAAAACTCCTGAAAAAAGTTTGCTAGTATCAAAAAAGAAAACAGCAGGCAGAAATGTAAGTGGTAAAATTACTGTTCGTCATATTGGCGGTGGTAATAGACAAAAATACAGAATAATCGATTTCAAAAGAAATAAAGATGGTATTCCAGCAAAAGTTGTTGGAATTGAATACGATCCAAATCGTAGTGCATACATCGCATTAGTATGTTATGCAGATGGCGAAAAGAGATACATCTTGGCTCCACTTGGACTAAGTGTTGGTGACACAATAGAAAGTGGTAAAGATGCAGAAATAAAAGTCGGGAATGCTCTTCCACTTGAAAATATTCCAGTTGGTTCAGTTATCCACAATGTTGAACTTGTTAGTGGAAAAGGTGGACAACTTGGAAGAAGTGCTGGTGTTGAAATTAGCCTTATGGCAAAAGAGGGAAAATATGCAACACTTCGTATGCCAAGTGGAGAAATGAGAAAAGTGCTTTTAACTTGCAAAGCAACACTTGGAACAGTTTCAAATCCAGATCATGAACTTGTTTCACTTGGAAAAGCAGGAAGAAAAAGACACATGGGAGTAAGACCTACCGTTCGTGGTGTTGTTATGAATCCTAACGATCACCCACATGGTGGTGGTGAAGGTAAGAGCCCTGTTGGACATAAATCACCTCTTACACCTTGGGGTAAACCAGCTCTTGGCTTAAAGACAAGAAAATCTAAAAAAGCATCTAACAAGTTAATTGTTAAGAGAATCAATTAGGAGATAAATTATGAGTAGATCATTAAAGAAAAAACCATATGTTTGCCCAAGACTCATGAAAAGAGTTGCAGAAATGGATCCAAGTAATAAAAAACCAATTAAAACTTGGTCTCGTTCATCTGTAATATATCCTGAATTCGTTGGCTACACTTTTGCAGTTCATAATGGAAGAAAACATATCCCTGTTTATTGTACAGCAGAAATGGTTGGACATAAACTTGGTGAGTTTGCACCAACAAGAACTTTCAAAGGTCATGCTGGAAGTAAAAAGTCGACAACAACGGCAACACAAGGCTAAGAGGTAAATTATGGCAACAAGAATTAGAGAAAAAGCACAGGCGAGACAACAATCAAAAGACACTCGTCCATATGCAAAAGTTAAATATGTAAGAATGAGCCCTTCAAAGGTTAGAATCGTTCTTGATTTAGTAAGAGGCAAAAAAGTTGACGATGCTGTTGCAATCTTAGAAAATTCAACAACATCAGCAGCAGAAGTTTGCTTAAAGCTTTTAAAATCTGCAATTGCAAATGCTGAAAACAACAAAGGACTAAACAGAGCAGATTTATTTGTAGAAGAATGTTATGTTGGTGCTGGTCCTACACTTAAAAGACTTGATATTCGTGCTAGGGGCAGAGCTAACAGATTATTAAAAAGAACTTCACATATTACCATGATACTTGGTAATATTGAGGCGTAAGGAAAGGAGGCAAAATAATGGGACAAAAGGTAAGTCCAATAGGATTTAGAGTAGGAATTAACAAACCATGGGATTCTTCATGGTATGCAAGCAAAGAAGATTTTGCCAAATTCCTTCTTGAAGACAAAAAAATAAGAAATTTCTTTGAAAAATCATATGCACAAGCAGGAATTGCAAAAGTAAGCATTGAAAGAACCAAAGAAAGATTAGTTATTAACATTTATACAGGTAGACCAGCCGTTTTAATTGGACAAAAAGGCGCTAATATCGAAGTTATTAAAAAACAACTTTCAAAAATTATAAGCCCAACAAAAAACCTTGTTATCAATGTTAAAGAAGTTAAAAAACCAGACCTTGATGCAACATTGGTTGCTGAAAGTATTGTAAATCAACTTGAAAAAAGAGTTGCTTATAAAAGATGTTTAAAACAAGCATTACAAAGAGTTATGAAAGCTGGTGCAAAAGGTTGTAAAGTAAGAGTAAGTGGTGTTGTTAATGGTGCAAACACTATTGGAACAAGTGAAACATATAAAGAAGGTTCTCTTCCACTTCAAACAATCAGAGCAGACATCGATTACGGTGTTTCAGCTGCATATACAAACTATGGTAAACTTGGTGTAAAAGTTTGGATTTATAAAGGAGATATCCTTGATAAAAAAGAACCAGCAAATGACAACAAAGGAGGACAAGACTAATGTTAATGCCAAAAAGAGTAAAAAGAAGAAGAGTTCATCGTGGCAGAATGACAGGCGTTGCTACTCGTGGTAACACACTTGCTTATGGTGATTATGGTCTTGTTGCTTTGGAGCCATGTTGGATTAAATCAAATCAAATTGAAGCTGCTCGTATCGCAATGACAAGATACACAAAGCGTGGTGGCCAAGTTTGGATTAAAATTTTCCCTGATAAACCTGTAACAAAAAAACCTGCCGAAACTCGTATGGGTTCAGGTAAAGGTTCACCAGAATTCTGGGTTGCAGTAGTTAAACCAGGCAGAGTACTTTTTGAAATGAAAGGAATTAGTGAAGAAACAGCAAGAGAAGCACTTAGACTTGCTGGCCACAAACTTCCTTGCAAAGTAAAATTTGTAAAGAAAGATGAAATACAAGGTGGTGCTAACAATGAAAATTAAGGAATTAAGAAGTTTAACAGTTGAAGAATTAAATCAAAAACTTGTTGACTTAAAACAAGAATTATTCAATCTTCGTTTTTCACAAGCAACCGGTAATTTGCCAAACCCAATGCAAATTCACAATGTAAAAAAAGATATTGCTAGGGTTAATACATTATTAAAAGAGAAAAAGGCATAGGGGGAAGATATGGAAAATTTAGAAAGAAACAATCGTCCTAGCAAGGTAGGAACAGTAGTAAGTGCTGGTAAAATGAATAAAACTGTGGTTGTTGCTGTTGTTTCAAGCAGAAAACACCCACTTTATAAAAAAGTCGTTAAACAAACAACAAAATTTAAAGCTCATGATGAAAATAATGAATGTGGCGTTGGTGATACAGTAGAAATAATGGAAACAAGACACATTTCAAAAGACAAATATTACAGAGTTGTAAAAATTGTTGAAAAGGCAAGATAGGAGGATACAAAATGATTCAACCACAAACAAGATTAAAAGTTGCTGATAACACAGGCGCAAGACAAATCATGTGTATCCGTGTTCTTGGCGGTTCTTATAGAAGAAGCGGAAATATTGGTGATGTTATTGTTGCATCAGTAAAAAGTGCCATTCCTGGTGGCTCAGTAAAAAAAGGAGATGTTGTTAAGGCCGTAATCGTTAGGTCAAGCAAAGGTCTTCGTCGTCCAGATGGCTCACATATAAAATTTGATGATAATGCAGCAGTTATTATTGATAACCAAAAACAACCAAAAGGTACTCGTATTTTTGGACCTATTGCAAGAGAACTAAGAGATAAGGGATATATGAAGATTATATCACTTGCTCCAGAAGTAATTTAGAAAGGAGAAAAACATGGCAAAATTATTTGTTAAAAAAGGTGATACAGTAGTTGTAATCGCTGGAAAAGAAAAAGGCAAAACAGCTAAAGTCTTGGGTGTTTCTCCAAAAACAAACAAAGTTCTTGTTGAAAATGTAAATGTTGTAACAAAACATCAAAGAAGAAAATCACAAGAAGACAAAGGTGGAATAATCAAAAAGAGTGCACCTGTTTGTGCATCTAACTTAATGGTTGTTTGCCCTGATTGTGGAAAAGCAACAAGAGTTGCCCATAAAGAAATAGATGGCAAAAAAGTTAGAATTTGTAAGAAATGTGGAGCAAGTCTTGACAAGGCAATGGCTAAGACAGTTAAAAAATTAGCAAAACAAGAAAAGAAAGCTTCTGTTAAAGAAGAAAAAACAGAAAAAGTTGAAGAACCAAAAGTTGAAAAGAAAACAACAACTAAAAAAGCTTCAACAACAAAGAAAACAACAACAGCAAAAAAGACAACAGCTAAAAAAACAGCTGTTAAGGAGGAGGAATAATGAAAAGTAGATTAGCAGTGTTATATAAAGAAAAAGTTGTTCCTGCACTTCTAGAAGAATTTGGTTATAAAAACATCAACGAAGTTCCAAAATTAAGCAAAATTGTTTTAAATATGGGACTTGGTGAAGTTAAAGACAATTCAAAAAGCTTTAATATAGCTGTTGACGAATTAACAGCAATTGCAGGTCAAAAAGCAGTTCCTACTGTTGCTAAAAAAGCTATTTCAAACTTTAAAGTTCGTCAAGGTATGAAAGTTGGTGCAAAAGTTACTCTTCGTGGCGACAGAATGTACGAATTTTTAGACAGACTTATTTCAATAGCTCTTCCAAGAGTTAGAGACTTTAAAGGTGTTTCAACAAAGGCTTTTGACGGAAAAGGCAATTACGCATTAGGAATAAAAGAACAGCTTATATTCCCTGAAATTCAATATGATAAACTAGACAAAATAAGAGGTTTAGATGTTATCATAGTAACAAGTGCAAAGTCGGATAAAGAGGCTAAATCATTATTAGAAAAAATGGGTATGCCTTTTAGAACAAGAGGTTAAGGAGATTAAAATGGCAAAAACAGCATTAAAAGAAAAACAAAAAAGAAAACAAAAATTCTCAACAAGAGAATATACTCGTTGTTCAATTTGTGGCCGTCCACACTCTGTTCTTAAAAAATATGGTATTTGCAGAATATGTTTTAGAGAACTTGCATCAAAGGGAGAAATTCCTGGTGTTAAGAAGGCTAGTTGGTAAGGAGGAAGATAGATATGATTTTAACAGATCCAATCGCAGATATGCTTACCCGTATTCGTAATAGCATAACGGCTAAGCACAGTGAAGTAGTTATTCCAGCTTCAAAAGAAAAAATGGCAATTTTAAATATCCTTGTTGAAGAAGGCTATATTAAAGAAGCTAAACTTGTTGAAGATGGCTCAAAAAAGAACATCGTTGTTACACTTAAATACGATGAAAACGGAGATAGCGTTATTCAAGGACTTAGAAGAATTTCTAAACCTGGTCTTAGAGTTTATGCAGAAAAAGATAAACTTCCAAAGGTTATAAATGGTCTTGGAATTGCAGTTATTTCAACAAATAAAGGTATTTTAACAGATAAGCAAGCTCGCTCACTAAATGTTGGTGGTGAAGTTTTAGCTTTTGTATGGTAGGAGGAAAATATGTCTAGAATAGGTAGAAAACATATAGATTTGCCAGCAGGAGTTGAACTTTCAGTAAATAACGACCTTGTTACTGTTAAAGGTCCAAAAGGAACTTTAACACAAGAAGTTGATAAACTTATAACAGTTAAAGTTGATGGAACAAAAGTTGAACTCACAAGAGCAAATGATGAAAATGAAACAAAGGCAAAACATGGCCTTTACAGAGCTATACTAGCTAATATGGTTAATGGTGTTAGCAAGGGCTTTGAAAAGAAACTTGTAATCAACGGAATTGGTTACAAAGCACAAAAACAAGGAAACAAACTTGTTCTTAACTTGGGTTATTCTCACAACATTGAAGTTAATGAAGAAGAAGGTATCACTTTTGAATGTCCTTCAAACTTAGAAATTGTTGTTAAAGGAATAGATAAACAAAAAGTTGGTCAAGTTGCTTCAAAAATAAGAGATTTAAGAAAAGTTGAACCTTATCATGCTTATGGCGTTCGTTACGCAGACGAAGTTGTTATAAGAAAAGTTGGTAAAACAGCTGGTAAGGGTAAGAAATAGGAGGAGAGCATAGATGTTTAGTAAAAAAGATAGAAACGAAATAAGAGTAATAAGACATACACGCGTTAGAAAGAAAATATCTGGAACAAGTGATTGTCCAAGACTTGATGTTTATAGAAGCAATGCAAGTATTTATGCTCAAATCATTGACGATTCAAAGGGTGTTACATTAGTTTCAGCTTCAAGTCTTGATAAAGAACTTGAAAATGAAATCAAAGGTAAAACAAAAACTGAACAAGCAAGACTTGTTGGTGAATTGATCGCTAAAAAAGCACTTAAAGCAAAAATTAAAAATGTAGTTTTTGACAGAGGTGGATATATTTACACAGGAAGAGTTCAAGCATTAGCCGAAGGCGCTAGAAGTGCTGGACTAGAATTTTAGGAGGTTATCGTGGCAGAACAAGAAGAAGTTAAAAAAACCAGAAAACCAAGAGAAGAAAGAACAAGACGCGAAGACGAAGGTATTGATAAAAACCTTGTAGCTGTTCGTCGTGTAACAAAGGTTGTTAAAGGTGGTAGAACATTAAGATTTTCTGCAGTTGTTGTAGTTGGTGACCACAAAGGCAATGTTGGAATGGGAATTGGTAAAGCAAAAGAAGTTCCTGTTGCAATAGATAAAGCAACTATGGCTGCTAAAAAAGATATGAAGCCAGTTAATCTTGTAAATGGAACAATTCCACACGAAATAATTGGTAAATATGGCACATCAAAAATTCATCTTTTACCAGCAAAAGAAGGTTCTGGTATCATCGCAGGTGGTGGTGCTCGTGCCGTTTTGGAACTTGCCGGTGTTAAAGATATTGTGACAAAAATTCATGGTTCAACTAACAAAATAAACAGTGTAAGAGCAACTCTTAACGGTTTAAGAAGCGTTAGAACAAAGGAACAGATTGCTGCTCTTCGTGGTAAATCTGTTGAAGAAATCTAGGAGGAATTATGGCACAAGAAAAACAATTAAAAGTAACTTTGGTAAGAAGCCCTATTGGTTATGACAAGAGACAGGCAAAAATTACCGAAGCACTTGGACTAAAAAAATTAAATCATTCAGTTATTTTACCAGATAACGCAAGCGTAAGAGGTAGTATTGCTCATGTTTGCCACTTGGTAAAAGTTGAAGAAATATAGGAGGAAAAAATGGATATTCAAACACTTTCTCCAGCAAAAAATTCTAGAACTAGTTCTGTTAGAGTTGGTCGTGGAATTGGTAGTGGAATTGGAAAAACAAGTGGAAAAGGCCATAAAGGTCAAAATGCCAGAAGCGGTGGTGGAGTTAGACCAGGCTTTGAAGGCGGACAATTACCACTTGTAAGAAAAATGCCAATTAGAGGTTTTAATAATTACAATTTTGCAAAAGATTATTCTACTTGCAATGTTGGAGACCTTGAACAGTTTGAAGAAAACTCAGTAATTACACTTGAACTTTTATACGAAACAAGAGTTGTAGGAAAAATGTTGCCATATGGACTTAAAGTTCTTGGCAATGGAGAACTTACAAAGCCACTCACAGTAAGAGCTAAAAAATTTACTAAGAGTGCTATTGAAAAAATAGAAAAAGTCGGTGGAAAAGCTGAGGTGATCTAATGTTAAAAACTCTAGTTAGTGCTTTTAAAATTAAAGATTTAAGAAAAAAGCTTTTAATAACACTACTTTTGCTATTTGTTTATAGAGTAGGTTGTTGGCTTACTGTTCCTGGAATTAGTCCAGGAGCATTGCAAGATGCCGCATCAGGAGCTACAGGAATAACATTCCTATCACTTATGAACTCAATAAGTGGTGGAGCTCTTGCAAACGCATCGTTTTTTGCGTTAGGTGTTTCGCCATACATCAGTGCTTCTATTATAGTACAACTTATTGCTATGGCTTTCCCCGATATGCTTAAAGACGACAATAAACAGAAAAAAATAAATTTCTTAAATAGAATTGTTGCATTAGTACTTGCTACTGCACAATCTATTGGTATAGTCGTTTCATATGCCAATTCAGAGGGATTTATAGATACAAGAATGTTAGGTGCATCTGTTCCGGTTTGGGTTTCATGTACATTTATAGTAGTAATGCTTGTATCTGGTGCAATGTTTACAGTTTGGCTTGGTGAAAAAATAACAAGTATAGGTGTTGGTAATGGACTTTCACTTTTAATATTTGTTGGTATATTGTCAACTGCTTGTACAGGCCTTTTCACAGCAGCTCAAGGTGTTGCACAAAACATTGATTATTTATGGACAATTCTTATTTTCTTGTTTGCTGTTGTTGTAATCTTTGGACTTATTATCTTTATTGATAATGCAGAAAGAAGAATAGTGTATCATGCAGCAGGATATACAAGAGATTCAAGATTTAGTAAACCAAGTTCATATTATCCAATGAAAGTTAATTCAACAGGTGTTATACCAATTATTTTTGCAAATGCACTTGTTTCATTCCCACAAATGTTAATAACAATTTTCTGGCCAAATACAGAATTTGCTGATTGGTGGACAAGATATTTAGGAACAAGTTCATGGGTATACATTGTTGTAACAGCACTTTTAATACTATTTTTAACAGTTGTATATGGTGCAATGATGTTTAAAGAACAAAATCCTAGTGAATTTTTCCAAAAAAATAATTTAACTATAAATATGTTCCATCACGGAAAACAAACAGCGGATTATTTGAACAGAATAAATTCAAGATTAAATTGGTTCTGTGGTATATACCTAGCATTTATTGCTCTTGTACCAAGTTTAGTGTTCAACGCACTTGCTACAACAAGCTTGGATTCAACACTTATCAACGCATTTAGTGTTACAGGTCTTATGATTCTAGTTTCTGTTGCACTTGAATTTGATAAACAACTAGATCAACAAGTTGCAAGAAGAACTGAAAACAGAGGATTCTTAAAGAGAGTTAAATTATAATAAAAGATTGGTGTTATATGAACATAATTTTATTAGGTGCTCCTGGCTCTGGAAAGGGCACGGAAGCAAGTTTAATTTCAAAAGATTTATCCATTCCAACAATATCAACTGGTGATATTATTAGAGATAACATTAAAAACAAAACGGAACTTGGAATCTTGTCTCAAAATTATATAAATTTAGGACAGTTAGTTCCTGATGATTTAGTAATAAATTTGGTTAAGGAACGACTAACACAAACTGATGTCTTAAATGGATATATTTTAGACGGATTTCCAAGAACTGTTACACAAGCACAAGCACTTCAAAGTTTTTCTAAAATTGATAAAATTATTTTGATTGACACAAATTATGATGTTATAGAAGAAAGAATTTTATCAAGAAGAACATGTCCCGTTTGCAAAAGAGTATACAACACAAAAACATATAAAAGTGATTTTTGTGAAGTATGCAAAGCAAAACTTATTATAAGAGATGATGATAATAAAGAAACGGTTAAAAACAGGTATGATGTTTATTTAAAAGAAACAGCGCCTTTAATTGATTTCTATAAAAATCAAGGTTTGTTATATAAAGTAAATGGTAATTTACAGGCAGATGAAGTGTATAAAGAAATTAAACAAATTTTACAAAAATGAAGGTAAAAGATGATTTGTAAAACACAACAAGATATTGATGGCATGAGAAAAGCTAACAAAGTTGTTAGCGATGCCTTAAAATATGCAGAATCGTTAATTCGTCCTGGCATTTCAACGCATGAACTTGACAAACTTGTAGAAAAGTTTATAATAGAACATGGTGCAATACCATCTTTTAAAAATTTTGAAGGTTATCCAGCAAGCATATGTGCTTCAGTAAATGAAGTGGTTGTTCATGGTATACCAAGTAAAGAAATTGTTTTAAAAGAGGGCGACATTATAAGTGTTGATATTGGAACAATAGTAGATGGTTATAATGGCGATGCTGCTCGAACATTCCCTGTTGGAAAAATAAGTGAAGAAAAACAAAAACTAATCGATGTTACAAAGCAATGTTTTTTTGAAGGAATAAAACATTTAAAAGTTGGAGCAAGATTAGGGGAACTAAGTAACGCAATACAAACATATGCAGAAAGTTATGGCTATGGTGTTGTTCGTGAACTTGTTGGACACGGAATTGGACATCATATGCATGAAGAACCCGAAGTTCCAAATTATGGTCCAAAAAACAAAGGTATTATTGTAAAAGAGAATATGTGTCTTGCAATAGAACCAATGATAAATATGGGCAAAAGATATATTTATATGAAAAACGATGGCTGGACAATTGCAACGGCAGATAATAAGCCATCAGCGCATTACGAAAACACAGTAATCGTAACACAAAATGGTGTGGAAATTCTGTCATTGTAAAAGGAAAATCTATGCTACAAATAAAAAAAGGTGATGTTGTTGTGTCAACCAAAGGTAGAGATGTTGGCAAAGTATATGTTGTTAAGCATATAGAAAACGAATATGTTTATCTAGTTGATGGTCGTGGCAGAACAATATCAAATCCAAAAAAGAAAAAATTCAAACATATCCGACCTGCAAATATTTGCATTGAAGCACTCAATAAAAAATTTGAGAATAACGAAAAAGTGCAAGATTTGGAGATTAGAAAAACAATTGATAATTTAAACATAATTTAAAAAGGAGTTTGTATGTCAAAGGAAGATGTGATAGAATTTGAAGGAGTAGTTGAAGAAGTTTTACCAAACACTGCTTTTAAAGTTCGTCTTGATAATGGTGTTGCAATTACAGCATATATATCTGGAAGACTTAGAATGAATTATATCAAGATACTTGAAGGTGATAAGGTAAAAATTGAAATGAGTCCTTACGATC
>CALWEY010000005.1 GCA_944377435.1 uncultured Clostridia bacterium
TACCATATTTGCGATATTGCTCAATCCATCTTTGCAGCATACGATTACCTGGAATACTAAAGGTTCTTAATATTTCAGTCCAACCCATATGCCCATCAAGATAGAGAAGAACAATTTCATTTTTTTCCTGTATAGTCCATTTTTTGTTTTTTCTTTTTCCTTGATACATTGATGCTCCTTTTAAGAATTATACAAGAAAAAGGACATATTGACTACAATTTTCAATATGTTCTCTCTTTTTTATTTGTTGTCCTTTTTAATCAAACAACATCAATGCCCTCTTTGTATTTTTATAAAATTTAAAACATTATAAATTATTTTTGAAAATCTATCCAAGTATTTTTGGCTAAAATATTTTGTATTTTAGCTATTGCTCTTGTGTTATCAACTTTTAATTTTCGTTCGTAAAATTTTAGTTTAGTTAAATTCACTGCTCTTTTAAATTTTAAATTTTCTATATTCATTTTTGATTTAAGGCAAGCGCTCATCAATTCACTTCTAATTTCGACTTTTTCATCTTCAGTTTTATCAAAATATGTTTTTTTGCTTCTAACCTGTTTTTTTAAACCCTTTAATTTTGCTCTCTCTTCATATAATCTTCTTTTAATATCTTGAATGGTATAATTAGGGTCATTTTTAGTTTTTTGGACTTCTTTTATATTTTCATCAATGCCAGAATATACTTTTTCAATTTCAGGTAACAACATGCAAAATTTATCGTAACTATCAGGATATTTAATTTTATCTGATTCTGGCGGAATTCTACCTTCTGATATGCACTTAGTTTTTAAAGCCTTTAATTTACATTTGTTTTGTAAATCTATATATATATGTTCACCTAAGACATTTTTGAAATCAACATCTAATCTTTCAGGATTTTTACCATTCACGGTTTCTTTTAAATAAACTTTTAACTTTGTCATTAAAGCATTTAATTCACTGTTATTTGCCTTATCATATCCCTCTTGTTCAGATATTTGTGTTAATTTAGTAGCACAATAGTCTAAAACCATAATAACTTCACGCAAATATACATAATCAACCTTTAACTTTAAATTTGATTCAGACTCAAAAACTTGATCATATAAATTTACTACAAACTTTTGTGGATGCCCATTATAAGAATCTATCATTAAATTAGAATTATCCCCTGTTGTAAAATACATATTACAATAAATATCCATATCGCGATCGTATGGATCAATATAGTTTATATAATCAATATTATATGCAAAGTTTAATAACTCTTCACTATCTTTTTTTTCTAAACTACTTAAACCTTTAATAAAATAACTCTTATTATATCCTTTAAAATCAAAAAAACTTGCCATAAATTACCTCCATATTTATTAATATAATATATCATGTATCTTATATATTGTCAATATTAAAATATTAAACGGTCCAAAGAAAAATTAATTGCAACAAAATTGCTTAACAAAAAGGTGGCAACTCGGTTAAAATGTTTAGTACCAAAAAAAATACATTTAAAAGGAGTTTGCTACCTATGTTTACTTTATCACACTTCAATAATAAATTCAACCATTTAAACCTCTCCGAGAGAAAATTAATTCAAAAACTTCATTTAGATGGTCTTTCCGTTTCTAAAATTGCTCGTCTACTCGGTAGACATCGTTCCACTATCTCAAGACAACTCTCTAATAAGAAAAATCTTGATTTCCTTAAAGTTAAAAATAAAGTCGTTAGATCTTACTCTGCTGTCAAAGCTCATGACAACTATTCTAAAAATAAATCTAATTGTGGGGCTAAATACAAACTCTTTCAAGACTCTAATTTAATCAAATACATTGAAGATTGTGTGGTTAATAAAAAATGGTCACCTGAAATTGCTATCGGCAGAGCAAAACTTATCGGTTGGAACTTTAAAATACATATCTCTGCTAAAAGTGTATACAACTACATAGATCGTAATCAAATTAATATAACTCCTTTTGATCTTACATAGCTCACAATAGAATTTACAAATTAAAACAAGTCCTTTCATTGTTATAGATTTCTTTTAAAGGTATTTTAATATGAAATAATTTTTTTAACTGTATAAATTTTATTTTCAATTAACCAGCATATAACATTAAATATTACTTTAAGAAGAATAAGGCATCTAACAAAGTTTCCTCGTGCACAACCCCATGTTTTAATTTTGAAAAATATACTTTTAAATTTTTGATAAATACCTTTAATTTGAAATTTATTTTTTTGTCTAAATACTTTTGTTTGTTTCGTTTTACTTTTCAAATTGTATAAACTTTACTATAAAAGTATAATTATATAACTATTTTTTTAATGCTATTTTTATAATTTTAATTTTATTTATAAAATGTAAATATTATAATATTTTAAAATTTGTGCTTAAACGTTTTTATTAATTTTTAATTTATTATATAATATATATTATATAGGAGAGTTTTATGGAGAAAATAAAAAAAATTACAAATAAATTAATCAAAATAGTAAAAAATGCAACTAAAATTTATCATAAAAAGAAATTTTATGAAATTCCTGAAAAACATAAATTTTTAAATGATGATGTAACAAATTTGGATTTACAAACACAATCATTTATAATTAAAGAATGTAAAAAAATATTTAAGGATATAAATATCGTTGGAGAAGAAGGACAAGAGAAAACAAAAAGCAATTTTTCTCTTATTGTCGACCCTATAGATGGTACATTTAATTTTAAACACAATATAGATAATTATGGGACTCAAATTTGTTTGCTTGAAAATGATCAGCCTATTATTAGTGTTTTATATTTACCAACTAAAAAAAAATTATTTTATGCTAATAAATTTGGTGCTTTTGAAAATAACAAAAAGATTTTTGTTGCACAAAACTTTAATTATGAGAAATGCGTAGCTTTAGTTGGAGATTTTGTTAATAATGAATATATTGATATTCAAAAAAGATCTTTTGATATTTTAGCTAGTAATTTTAAAAGAATTAGAATGAATGGCAGTTCTTGTGTGGATAATTGCATGTTGGCAAGTGGAAAAAGTGATTTGTATATTATTTTTTCAAAAAATATGTGGGATTTGATTCCAGGGCAATTTCTGGTAAAACAAGCTGGAGGGAAAATTGTTTATAATAAACACAAAAATATATATATAAGTGGAAATGAAAAATTAGTAGATAAAACACTTGCCTTGCTTTTTGATATTATAGATTATTAAGGTTAATATTTATCATAATTTTTACATACGTGTTTTTTAATGCCAAGCGGATTAAAAATTTCTTTGTTTATAAAATCAGCAATCCCAAAGAATTCTTGAAAAAAGACTGAAAGTAAAAATATTTCTGCATTATTATAAATATATTTATCGTTCGGCTCATTTGGCAAATCATTGTTTAAAACATAATCAATAAAAGTCTTTTCATCTAGTCCTTAAATACCTCTATTAAGAGAATAACATAAAAATAAAAATTTTCAAAGTAAAATATATTATGGTTGGCACATATTTTATTTCACCCTATTGACTTATAATCAAATATGTTATACCATATAAGTATGAAAAAAAGTTTAGTGTAAAGAAAAAATTATTAGGAGCAATTCTTTCTGTTGTAGTAACATCAGCAGTAGTAACAGGCGCTATCTATACTGGCAAAACTGTTAGTGAAATAAATAATTTTCAACAGGATCCTAGTAATAAAATTTTTGAAAAAGTTAAAGTTGAAGAAGCACTAGACTATTATGGCGGAGATGATAGATACATTGATTCTAATTTAAATCTTTTTAATTTTTTAACTAAAAATAAAACAGAATATTGCAATCATCTTGACACAAATAACAATAGTTCAATTATTGTTGGCTACGATAAAGCTACAATATCAAAAGATGTGGCGACTCAATTTAATTACACAATAAATCATATAAATCATTTGTTTAGTATTATTAATCCAAACTATAACTTTAAGACAGGATTTTATGATGAAAAGCAAAGCGATATATTTGTTAGCTTTAAAGAAATACCTTCAAAAATTTTTAAATCAAACACATCAAATGTTGCAGCGTATGTTGACTGGGAATATTTTAACAAATTTGAAAAAATAAATGATAAATATCTCCCATTAAGTGGTCAAGGCGAAACTATGGCAACACAAATTTGCACTGTTATAAACAAACTCGTTTACAAATGGTATAACGATGGAGACGTGTTTGATAACACTCATGGACTTGAAGCCTTTTCTAAACCTAAAATCCTGCGCCTATTCCTGTGCCTATGTGCCAGTTTTATACAAGTTTATGTTAGTCAATGTTAGTATTTTGCATTTTTTGAGAAAAATGAGTTTATGTAAAAAAATAGTCCTAAAATCCTGTGCCTATTTTTTTAAATTTTTCTAAAAATAGGCACAGAAAGAAAATTTAATTTTATCTAGAACAATGAAAAAACCCCGATAAAATCGGGGTTTTAGACTGGTAGGATTGAGTGGACAAATTGTTAGCACACAATTTGCCCAAATCTCCCTCAATAATCACATCAAATAAGGGCTTTTTATCTCCATTATCATCGTTGTGTGAAATTATAGTAATTTTTTTAACAAGATTAACAATGATTGCTCTTTTTTGCTCATTAGTCTTGTTGTCTATATCAACAACTGATTGTATATATTTTTTTATGGTTTCCTTTGAAATTTGATTGTTTGAAGTTTGTTGTTGTAGTTTTAGATTGTCAAGTTTTGATTGATTTTCCTTCTTTAGTTTTTCCAATTCACTTAATTTTTTTACAAGACTATCTACTTTGGAACCTGATTCAAGCAAAATTGCAGTTATTCGATCAATCTTTTGTTGAGCCGATTTTGTGCTTTTATCTAGAGTTTTAATCTCATTTTCTATTTTGCTTGAAAATTTGTCTTTATTTTTGTAAAGATACTCAATAAGACTATTTATTACATTTTCAGTTATAGTTTTCTTGAGAAAATTTATAACAATATATTCAAGCAAATCCTTACGTATTGCATTTTGATCACATTGTTTTGATTTTGCCCTTGTAGGACAAACATAATATGCCCTTGAGCCATTATTGTTACCAATCATAACACTGCCACACTTACCACAATACACTAGCCCAGAAAGTAAATATAAGTTTTTTGCTCTTTTTCTTTTTCCTTCATCCTTGTTTGATGACAATTTCTTTTGAACAGCAAAAAATGTATCTTTATCAATAATCACTGGCATTGAATCCTCAATTCTTACTTCCTCTTCAAATCTTTGCCTTATAAGATTTTTATCTTTTGAATAAAAATATTGAGAAGTGTTTATATGCCTAATGAAAACGCCAGTATAAGGTTCGTATGAGAGCATAAATTTTATCCCATCTACTGTAAAACTTTTCCCATTTCGTCTTGTTATGCCTAACTCGTTAAGTTTGTTAATAATTTTTTTATAGCCCATTCCAGACAAATACCAATCAAAAACCATTTTGACTACATTTGCTTCAGACTCGTTAATAACTAAAAATTTTTCATTTTTAGTTTCGCCATCAATTGTAGAATATCCATAGGCAGTTTTCCCTCCATAAAATGTCGCTCTTTTTGATATTCTGATTTTATTATCTTTTGCTTTATATCCATCCTTAATTTTTTCGGCAATTTGTTTACTATAATATGCATTGAAAGAATATGACATCATTTTAAACATAAAAGAACTTGCATCTTCTCCAAAATTTTCTCTCACACTTTTAATTGAAATACCTTTTGACTTTAATAATCTTTCATAATATAGTTGCTGTTCTATATCCCTAGAAAACCTACTATAATCATATACAATTACATATTTAAATTTTTCAATTTTTGAATCTTGTATCATTGCTTGAAAACCAGGTCTTTTATCATCCGTTCCAGTGATCCCAGCATCGCTATAAATATCAATCACATTATAATCGTTTACCTTTGCAAATTCTTTGCAAATATCAATTTGTTTATCTATTGAAATTGGGTTTTGATGGTCGCTAGAATATCTAGCATATATTACTGCATTATTCATTTTATATTCCTCCCAAAATTGTTTTTAAATCAAATGGTAATTGTTTTAAATGTCTTACCTTGCCATTGTTGTTATCAAACTCAATAAAATCAAACTTTTGTTTTTTAATGTTTGTTGTACTTTCTGGTATTTTTCCATTCACTGGGTAATAGTGGACAATTCTATTTATATTTAATTTGCTTCTTATAATATATCTTTTTTCGCCTGTTTCGAGTTCTACTTCAACCTTTATTACAACAAACTTTCTTTCATCCAAGTTATCAATTTTATAAAAACTTGGGATATCCTTTGTGTCGAGTTGTTTTAATAAAAAGTCCTTTGCAAGTTTTAAATCACCATTATTGTTGCATTCACTTTTTTCTTCCAATGCAAAAAAGTTTTTAGTTTTAATTTTAATTACTTTCATTTATATTCTCCTTTAATAAAAAATACCTACCGTGAGATGCACGATAGGTATATGTTTTAACTTATCGTACAAGCATTTCCACCTTGTTCATTTTGAATAGGTTGGAGTGTGGTCATTGGGCTTGTCCCTACCACATCTCTATATA
>CALWEY010000006.1 GCA_944377435.1 uncultured Clostridia bacterium
CAAAAAGCCCGTAGTTATCCTGCGCGCCCGTTTCTGAGTATCCAAATTCAACAAAGTTTATTATAGTTATATCTCCCAGCTTGTTAGCCGGGTAATTATTTGGGTTAAAACTTGCTGAAGAGTTTAAGTCATCTAAAACATTTGTTTGCTCAAAAGCCTGTAAATAAGAGGTGTTTTCAGCATAAACACAAACACTTTGTGTAGGAATAACACCACAAAGCAAAACAATTGCTAAAATTAAAAACATTAATCTTCTCATTCACACCTCACCAGATTTTTGGAACTTGACAGTTTGCCAAAGCCACTGTTAACCAAACAACCACAAAAGCTATAATCAGCCATTTTATAATTTTCGCCATTAACGACCTCTGTTTTTGTTGTAATAGTTATGATTATTTGAATGTTCATTTTTCTTAACTTTATTTATAATCCAAATTATAAATTTCACTATTGAATAACAAATGGCAACGACAATCAAAATAGCAACAATATACGCAAAAAACTTATGTACAGTCATTCCTTCAATTTCTAACCCTTTAGCAATCCAACTAAAAAAATTTGTCATTATATTTCTCCTTTCAAAAATTCAATTAATTGGTGGTCAGATAAGGAATTGAACCTTAACGGAAGCCTGCAACCGTGCTCTAAGCCCTGACCATAAAGAGTTTTTAAGCTCTTTATTTTAAGGAGTGTTCTGTATGAAAAAGAACAATTACCTGCTGTGGAATCTAACCACTAAGTGTTAGGACTTAAAAAACACTTGAACATCACAGGCCCGAAAGAAAAGTCCCTGACCTTTTCTTTAATGAAATATTAATGAAATATAAAAAGAGAATAATGTTCTCAGCATACAGAATCGAACTGTAATACTTCCTCAGGGAGAAGCCCTTTGCTGAGTTAATATGGAAGACAACCTTCTTCCTTTTCTACTTTTGGCCATCGACTGTAATTCTCTTGAACTGGTACTATTTCTAAATTTGAAACACTATTATCAAATTTATTTCTGTTTAGATGGTCAATACTAAGACCAAGTTTTGATAATTCTTTAGACTCTGGTAAATGTCCGTTATAATCACCAAAAAGATGAACTACCGTAATATGAATAAATACATCTTTTTTACGACCATTTATACAAATCCCAACTCTCATATATCAGTGAGAATTTGGATAAGGTTTTAAAAATTTTTTACTTTTTAAACTATAAACTCGACCCAAATTACTAAATAAATATCCAGGATAATATTCTTTAAATACTTCCCCAAAAAGCTTTTGCATTTACACCTCATAGCTTTTCAATATGTTTTTTGCTTGTTTAAACAAGTCAACTCTTCCTAACAAATGTTTGTTCGCCTTAGTCACTAAATCGTGGACAAACAAAATTGGCTCTAAGTTTTGACATTCTACCGTGTGGAAATCTTTAAAAGCTTTTTCAACTTGAGAGTCTAAATATAATTTGTTTGGTTGGCCCTTTGCTTTTAAAACAAAAATGATATTTTTCATATATACCCCTTATTTTCCAAATAAAACAAACAGTGCTAGCTCATTATTTTTTGGCATTCTGCCGTTATATTGAATAAAATCAGCTATGTACTTTTCCATTTTTACACCCCCTTTTTGTTTAAGTCGCATAAATGAGATATTTTAATTAAAAAAAATTTCTATAATTTCACTATTGTTTAACTTTAATAATGCACTTAATATTTTAGCCTCTTTAATTGTGAAAGAACTATTTTTTTGTTTTCTATAAAATGTACTTCTATTTATTTTTAAATTTGTAGACATTTGTTTAACGCCTACATTTTGCAATTTTGCTCTTTCAATAATATTCATTTACTCTCCCATAGTCGCATATATGCGATTTTTATATACATAATATATATATAATTTAAATTTGTCAACAGATTTTCGCATATTTGAGAAAAAATTTTTAATTTTTTAATAAATGTTGCAAATATGCAACATTTATGATAATTTACTAGCGGGAGGTATGTATGAAAATAGGTAAAAATATAAGTTCAAGACGCAATGAATTAGGTATGTCTGTCGATGAGTTAGCCTCGAAAATAGGAAAATCAAGAGCTACTATATATCGTTATGAAAATGGCGATATCGAGAATATGCCTGTCTCTATTATTGAACCACTTGCAAAAGCTTTAAAAATTGATCCTTTAATTTTATTAGACATTGAAGATAATAATGATTTTACTGTTCAAGATTTAAGCCCAGCAAAAAAAGAAGCAATGAATAAACTTCTTGACTGCAATGATAGAATGTGCGACAGAGTTTCTGCCTACATTGATGTACTTAATGACAGAGAGCTTGCAGAAGACATTTCCAAATTTAAACACAATGATAATTTTTAATTATAGGTAATTATGACAAAGATGATTAATAATTTAAGAAATATTAGAGTTAAAAATAATAAAACACAAAGTGATATTGCCAAGCTAACAGGCTTTAATCAAACTTATGTTTCCAAGTGGGAAAATGGCGAAAGAGAACCAGATATTGCAACACTTATTAAACTTGCAAATTACTTCAATGTTTCATTAGACGAACTTGTAGGCAACCAAACTACAAGTAAAGAATCTACTCTTACAGCAGATTTAAGCCCAGCAAAAAAAGAAGCTATGGATAAGCTTCTTAATTGCAATGATAGAATCTGCGACAGAGTTTCTGCTTACATTGATGTTCTTAACGATAGAGAACTTGCAGAAGATATTTCTATATTTAAACACAATGATAACTTTTAGGGGGATATATGAAATTAAACGAAAGATTAATTGAAATAAAAAATTTTAGAGATTATCTCTACAAAAAGTCAAAGATTTAGTGGAATAATTGAAGGTATTTTAGAAACTATCAACTCACCTTCACTTTCTATTCCTTACGAAAAAGAAAATAATATTATACAACTAAACACAGTCAAAAAAGTCAATTCTATAAAACCAAAAGGAGATATAGAATTGAAAAACATACAATATAGAATTATAGACAAGCGCTATATAGGGCGTAAACAAATTAACGGTAAAATCATCACAGTTTATGCAAAAACTCAAAAAGAGTGCTTAGATAAATTGAAAGAATCAATTAGACAAGCAACTTCTTTCAACCCCAAACAAGAAAAAAATAAATACTTGTTTAAAGACTTGTATATGTCTTGGTATAAACAAGAAAAAGAGCCTTTTATTACATCTGGCACAAAAAGAGATATAATTTTAGCTTTTAATAAACTTGATTGTTTTCACAACATTAATATTAATAAATTAACAAAGCAAGAAATAATTAACAAGTTTAACAAAATGGAAGATAATAGAAGCAAAGAAAAAGCAAGGCTTTATTTGAATGCTTTCTTGAAATATTATCAAAACGAAGGTATTTTAAAAATCAATCCTTGCGCCAATGTCAAGGTGAAAAAATCTAATAATAGAAAACAAGCTTTTACTTATGAACAGCAAAAACTTATATTAGATAATTTAAAAAATCCATTAAAACCAATAATATTGATTTATTTGCTTACTGGCCTAAGGAAAAGAGAACTAAACTATAAAAGCATAGAAAATGATATAGATTTTGAAAATAAAGTTTTAAAGGCAGTAAACTTAAAAGGCAGAAATTTAATAAAAAGATACAAATACATAAAGCTAACAAACAAAACTCTTAAACTAATAATGGATAATCTTGATAAAATACATAGTTTTAATTCTGAAACAGTTTATAAAGAGTTTTCCAAATTTTTAAAAAATCTTAAAATCAATGGAAGTATAGTAACCTGCAGACATACATTTGCAACAAATTGCTTTTATTTAAATAAACCAGATTTAGTTATTTCAAGAGAAATGGGACACTCTAGAACACAGCTTACGAAAGATGTTTATACTGACATAGACTTTCATTTAACTGCTGATAAAATCAGAGAATTATACAATAATTGTTATAATGAAAATTGACTCAGTTTTTGACACAGTTTTTTTATTTTTTACCCCTTATTTTTTCCGACTTTAAATTTTTAGTCCGAAAAAACTGTGTCAATAAAAAAATCGCTGTAAACCTTTGCTTTAAAGGATTACAACGACTTTTATAATGGTGGGCAGGGATGGATTCGAACCATCGAAGTCCTGAGACGACGGATTTACAGGCAAGGTATAAAATACTTACACACAATAAAAATAAAGAGAATTAGACTTTTTTGACACAGTTTTTTGACTCAGTTTTTAATATAATTTTCGTACTTAAAGCCTTTATTTATAAGGCTTAGAGCTATGTTAAAAAAACGGACTAAATTTTTTAATTATTAAAAAAAACTAGCAGACGCTAGTTCTTTTGTGTAGCATTGATTTTAGGAAATTCATATTTGCCTTCGAGCTCTGCACCTTTAACAAGATAAGTCTTGAATTGTTTCTAGTTTTAGTTGTGTTGTTTGATTTCATTCTTTCTCCTTAAACAGCCTTACGCACTCGTCATAGGCTTTGTAAAAGTTGGCTTCGGTTAATTCACCCAAATTTTGTGGATTTCTTGTTTTTGCACCGTGATAACCAAACATAGATTGCAGATATATGTATATAAATTCATCACTGTAACTATAATATAAATGCCACTCTTCACCAATATTATCAACAAACCTAATTTCTCGCTCTTTTAAAAACTCTTCCCAAGTCAAGAACGGCAAGGTTTCAGTGCGTGTAACATTAGCGTGGTGCAAGTAGTGTTCGGCTTCGGCTTTGGTTTTGAATAAATTATTCATAGAATATTGCCAAAATTTGTTTATAATTAAACGGTTTTGTTCAAACTCATATATGTTATCTTTATAAAAGTATATTTCTTCTACTGTTTTACAACATAAACACCATACACTTTCGCCGTTCTCAATGGCTTTCTCTAATTCTTGTTTTTTCATAGCTCCTCCCTGATTTCATTCAAAATTTGATAGATGTCTAAATAGTTAACTGTTTCGCCGTCAGCTGACCAGCTGGCCAGTTCTTCCAAACACGATTGTACTTTGTTAAAATTTCTTCTGCTTCCATTTTTTGCTCCTTTTAAAGTTCTATATTTTCCATATCGTCAAATAGCCCGTCCAACTGTTCTTTTGTGTAGTTTCTACCTTTGTTTTTTGAAACCGTTTCTTTGGCCGGTTTAACCTTAGTGCTGGAGTGGTCGATTTTATCATAATAGCCAGCTGTTATTTTTTCGTATATATCTGCTCTACAGCATAGCTTTAACCCAAAGTTTTTTGCTCCTAGCAGAAAATCTGGACTGTTATTTATACCTTCAATTAGCTTGTCCATATCTACATAATCTGGAATTATAAAATCTTCTTCCACTATCTTATTAGGAAAAGCTTGTTTGAATTTGGATTTAAGCTGTTCGTTATCTTCTCGTTTTTTAACTAGTGTCTGTTGTTTTTGAAGAAGAGAGCGAACTTCATTAACGAATAGTATATATTCTCTCTCCAAGTCTTTATTTTGAACTTTTAACTCTCGCTTTTCTTGTTCAAAATTTGCCTTAATATTTTTTAAAATTTCCGTAAAAATAGACTGATATTTAGTAAATTTCATAATTTTAGGTATGATAGAGGATATTAGAAACGGAATTCTAATCTCTATATTCTCAGACTTTCTACCAACAACTGTTTTAAAATGATTTAGTTGAATTTCTTCATTGGTTAATATTTGAAACTTGTCATATTTTATTCTGTCAAATATTCCAAGACATACAGTCTGATTGATTATTTCAGAAAGTTTTGAAGCACTAGTATGGCACATAAATGCTAACCCCTCAAAACCCTCTTTTTTTACTTCGAGATAGTACCCTTCATTCACTATTCCAAGCAAAAGAAAATACGCAAACATTCCTTTTGCCCCCACTCTACCATACAGCGTACCCTCGGTATCTGAAAGTCTATTTCTACGAAGATACAACGGCTTTGTATATGAAGCCATTTAAACACCTCCGTACACCACTTCTGTGATGAAATTTTATTTATTAACTAACTTTTTTGTTTTGTGTAGCTCTGAAATTGTTTAAAAGCGTAATCGCTGGTATCTCTGTCAGTTCTGCCAGCCCTTGCAAAACTTCATTGTTTGGAATATGTGTTCCAAGTTCCCAACGCGAAATATGTTGTTTTAAAATTGTACCTTCGTTAAGCCCCATTGTGTTAAGTTCATCTGCAACATCCTGCAATGTCCAATTGTTAGATTTTCGCCACTGTCTTAACAAATTTGCATTTTTTCTCACTATCTCATCTCCTTTTATACTATTACTTGGTTATTTGGTGACTTTTTAACGCACTATCGTGCGTTTAATAAGATTTATATATTTATTTGAATATTATTTCAAACACATATTAATTTTGCCATTCTATATATACTTCTGATTAAAAATTTTTCAATATGATTTTATTTGAAAAACTTTTGCCTTTGCATAATTATTATTTTGTTTGTTTTTTCTGATTTGAAGATTTTTTATAAATCAAGCTAAAATTTTTTTAGAAATTTTGCAGGGCATTTGCAATTTGCAAATGCACTCAGTCAAAATTTAACTAAAAAAATTTTTTTACGCTTGCTTTCTAAAAAAATCTTCTTGATTGCTAGAAATAACTAAACTTTTCCATACATTCTTTTGCAAAGGCATATCTTTAGCTTTATAAAAATTCCTATAACAACGGTCGTCATAAATGGCATTTAAAACTGCTGGTAAAATAAATGTTTGAGAACCTCTTTTTAGTTGTTTCATATCAGCAGTATTTTTTTCACCATAAGCTATCATATTTGAAAAACCAGCTTCTGTTCCTGCAAAATCTTTATAATAATATTTACGATAACCACAAAATTTAATAAAATTTTCATAATTTTTCATAAAAGACGAAAAAGCTTTTGATTTTGTTTTTAATATTTTTTTAACAAAATGTTCTTTTAATCTTTTAAATATCCAATTTAAAATTGGTGGCTTTAAAACTGCTTTTTGCTGAATCATATATTTGTTTTCACAAACACATCTCCGAATATCTTTATTTACATTATTTTTATCTTGTTCGGTACAATAAATATGAAATTCTCCAAAATGCCTACACCAACGAGCAAGTTCTCCTATCTCTATTGGCCTTTCTTTTCTCCCCGTTTCATCAATTGAAACAACTGAACCTATTTCATCAACAATTAAAACTGTATATTCTGCAATTCTGTCAGCTTGTTCTAAATGTCTACGAGTGCAAATATTAGTATAAAGATTTCCAACTTTCATTGGTATATTGGACCATAAGCAAGGTACACAATCGCCAGTTGAATAAAATTCATAAGCCTCTTTTACTTTTTCCCATCTTGATATTTTTTCATCATCTCCAGAAGAATAAATTTTTTCTTCTTTCCCTATACCTAAAAAGTATTGAAACCTAAGTTCAATCCACATTTTTTTAGCAAGTATAACTGCGTCATATACAAGTGAACTTGTTTTACCTGCCCCCGGTGTACCATTTCTTGTAACCATATATTTTGAAGTTTCAATTGAATTGTTATGTAATTTTACACGAGATATATACCAAAATACTCTTATAAATGGAATCCAAATATACAATACATATATACCTAATGGAATATATGTTAAAAGCATAACAAGTAAAGATTTATCTATCCACACGGTAAAGAATACTGGCAAGATTATCACAAGACTTAATAAAGCAAATATACATTGATGATATCTAGCCAAAAACTTTATTAAGCCTGTATAATCTGTTTCTTTTATTTGAAAATTGAGCTTTTTTAAAAAACTTTTTGAAATTTTAAAACTATGCAATTTCTTCCTCTATTTCTTCTATAGCAAAAATCCTATCTGCATAAAATGACCAACCATCAGCTACTTTATAGCTTTCTACAGATTCATTTAATGTATATATTTTTTCAACATTTAAAGAAATCATTCCGCCTTGTAAATATGGTGGTTCAAGAGCGTAAATAGTTATATCTTTTAAATTTTCACAATTCCAAATAGCATTAACTCCAAATGCAGTAATGGTGCTAGGAAGAACAACACTTACTAATTCATTGCAATCACTTAATACTGAATCCCATATTTTAGTTACTCCTTCAGGAATAGATATTTCTTTTAATTTAGTCTTATAAAAAGCACTCCTACCTATTGTTGTTATTTTGCTATTTAATTCAAAATTAATAGAAGATAATTGACTACCTGCAAAAGCATTTGATTGTATTTCGATTATTGTATTAGGAATTAAAATTTCAGATATAGCAGTATTTGCAAATACACTCACTTCAATTTCTGTTAATGATTTAGGAATATTAATTTCATTTAATTTTCCACATCCACTAAAAGCATTTTGTCCTAACTTTGTTAGTTTATTTGGCAAAGTTATTGATGTTAATGAATCACAGTCAGTAAATGCACCTTCTTCTATTCTTAATAGGGTGGTTGGTAAATTAATGTTTATTAAACTTGTACATCTAAAAAATGCATAAGAATAAATATACTTTAAAGAATTAGAACATGTTATATTTCTAAGATTTTTACAATTATAGAATGCACTTCCTCCTATTGATATGATAGTGTTTGGAAGTTCTACTGTTACAAGCTTAGCGCACCCATAAAAAGCATATGGTCTTATTTCTGTTAAACCCTCTAAATCTTCAGCAGTTATTGTAGTTATAGTTCCTGCAATAAGTTTTTTATATAGTTCATTAGAAGCGTTAAGTTCTGCTACAAGTTCATCTATTCTATTATTTAATGAACTAATAACCACCTCGTTATTAGCAATTATCTCTTGTAAAGAGTTGATATTTAAATCTTTATCATTAATAAGTTGATTAAGAGTATCAATATTTGCTTGCAAATTGTTTATTGTTTCTTCAGAAACATCTGCATTTGCTAATAGTTCTTCAACTAATTTTTTATTAGTTTGTAGTTCTGCTTTTAATTCGCTTATTACTGCTGAAGAGCTTTCAAGCTTGGCTACATATTGAGCATTTAAGCGTTGCATATTATTATTACTTTCCGTCAAAATGTCTAAACGCTCTATAAGCTCTTCATTTGTAGCATTTAAATTGGTGTTAACTTTGTTCTGGTCATAAATTACATAGCCACCAACTATTACAAGCCCTAGTAGAAAAGATATTAAAATTATCGTTCCTTTCTTCATTATTCAACCTCTTCTTGTGTAGGTTCTTCGTATGTGAATTTCATTGTAATTGTGATATTTTCATTTGCTGTAAAATTATAACTATTCAATGTTTCTATTTCTTCCCCAGCTTCATTATAAAATCCTACAAATACTTCATTTTCACCAGCTTCAGCTGTAATTATAACACTCGAATTAATATCTTTCTTTTCACTAGAAATTAAACTTGTCTCAACACTATCTGTATCTAAGTTTGCAACTTCTTTTAGTATTGTTACAACTGCTTCTGTTTCAGGATTATAGAATTTTGCTATAACTTTTTCGCCTTCAACTACTTTGTATTCGAATGGATTTTCAACAGCCAGAAGTTTTTCATCTTCATTAAAGAATGCCCAAAATTTATAACCCTCTTCTGCAACAGCTGTAATTTTAACAGTGTCACCAATCTTAACTGGATTGTCTATTTTTTCAATGGCACCTTTTCCCTCTTCAGTCTCAACCTCTACTGTTGTATAATTTTCAGGATTTATCAAAGCTTGTATATCGTTAATATGATGATAAATCCCAAATCCTATTGTCACGACAATCGCTGTGGCAACAAGAAATAAAATTAAATTTTTAAATGATTTTGTTGACATATTTTTTCTCCTTTTTATTTAAATTTTAAAAGTTGTTTATTTAACCTGAACCACCTCCTTATTAACACAAGTGTTAAGATTTAAATAGCGCTAAATTAACATTAAATTTGACATTATTTACTATTTCTTCATCATCATTGTAAAAATTGAATATACTGGATAAATCGGCCGTTACAATAATTCCACCAAGAACTGACTGATTATATTCTTCTAAATTATTTTGCAAACTTTCTTTATATATTTCTTCTAGCTTAGTCAGTGTTGTTGACATATCATATTTAAATTCAACAGTTCTTACTAGACTTGTATTTGGAAAACTAAATTCCTTTAATTCACTTTTCATATTTTCAAACCAATTAGATGGGCTCTCATATACAACACTATCTCCATCATATCTTCTAACAATAAAACCATCCTCTATATCAGGAAAAGTTAGCCAGTAACTTGGCATATTGGTATCGCTGTTAACACTATACCTGGCCACCAAATTAAAGTAGCTTGATGCATTAATAACAAAATTTCCATCTTCGTCTAATTCTGGAATAGTGTCATCTACATCATAAAAAGAATTAACTAAAATTTTTTGAGAATTTATAATTACTGTACTTTCTGTTTGATTGTAAACTGAAATTTGATTATCAACTTGAAAAGCAAATAAAGATGAAATATTTAAAATATTAGTTTTATTAGTTTCATATTCATTTTCTAGTAAATTTAAAATGCCTAAAAATATATTTTCATTTTTACTTACCAAATAGTTAAATTCTTTTATTTGATTAAAAGGTAGTTTAGAAATTAATTTATACGCCTCATTTTCTGTAATTTCTTTATCGACAATCTCAACATAATAATTATTATGTGGGCTATAGCCAGATAAAAATATCTTATATCCAGTAATGTTATTCTCTATATCAAAATCAATTGTTATACTACAAAGATCTTCAAATATACCTTTAGTTAAATATCCATCAACATTAGGAAATAATATGCCGGAGTCGGAAAATGATAGTTTTATACTTTTTTTGTAAAATCTTCTATATAAAGTAAATTCCACTGGAATATATTCTGAAGTAAAATCTATATTAATTACTTTAACAGCCAATTCATCAACCGTAAGCATGTCTTTAGCCTTAAACATGGCTTCAATATTGCTATCTTCCTTAAGCAAAAAATTATAGCTAGTTTCTGTACTTAATAATTCTTCGTCTAAATACCAGCCCATAAAAGTAGAATTGTTTATAGCAGAAGCTTTTAATTCAACTTCTCTATTTTTATAGTAAACCCCAGACACAGTGTCTATTCTTCCTAATGCCTCATCATTAACCTTTAAAGTTAAAACACATGTTTCTTGTGTAGGTGTAGGAATGTCTGGGCTATCTTTATTTAAAAAGTAAATTGCAACGCCTAAACCAGTTATAACCAATACTAAAATTACTATATAAATTATTATTTTAGTTTTCATTTGTTTTTACCTCCCTTAAATAAATTTAAAAGCCATACAAAAGGAAGAGTGATTATTTTAAATAAAAACTTAATTATTTCCCATAACCCTTTAAATATTGAAGGAAGTAATGGTGCTAAAATAATAAGCAAAACAATTACAATTAGAACTATTATTATAAATCTTAACCAATTGAAATCGCTTTGCAATGGCGGTGTAATGTCTGCAATCACATTTATAGGATCAGCCACTACTGGTATTACAGTGTAGGCTCCTTCTTTATTAAAAGTAAGTTCTATAATATCAAAATTAAAGAATACTGTTTGCTGAGCTGAATAGGCAGTTCCACTTTCAATATTGTAATAATTTTCGTTTGAAGTTGTAACAAAACAGTTTTTAGAATAATAATCAGTTTGCGCGAATCTGAAAAGTATTACTTGTTTACCTAAAGCTGTTTCTTGTGTGTAAAAAGTTTTAAAATCTTCTACATCATCTTCGTTGATATAAAGATTTTGAGATATGGCTTGATTGCTTTCTTTCATTTCATCAACTGTAACCAAATGTATAGGGTCAATCTCTAAATTTCCAGACGTTTTTAACCCCCATACAGAAAAGTCCCAAAATTTTTGCCAGCTATCATGATTAGAATCGTATGATAAAAGGTTCATTTTGTCGTCAGAATCAATTTCTACAACATTGTAGCCTCGAGTTCTGTTTTTATCGACTTCGTTAGAAAAAAGGTCAGCGCTGATTCCGTCTAAAATTGTTCCATTTGTGTAGCTTTTATTGTAACTGTAAATATACTCTTCTAAAAGTTGCCCAGACAAAATATATTCTAAAGGCGAAACATTTCCTGTACTAAAAAGAAGTGTTAAAACATCTATGTAAGTGTCAATATTTATATCATATTTAAAATTTTGACCTGTACCGCCAGTGCTATTACCAGTGCTCCAAAATTTTTCTTCAATGTTATATGCCCAGTCTAAATTATACTGATAAACAAAACCACCATTATAATAATTTTCTAAGTTGCCTGAACCTATACCATATGTTAAATTTTCTAATTCATTTAATGACTTGCCTAAATTTGCATAAAGTTCATTATATAAATTTTGATTATTAGTTAAAATTATAGGATTAGTTTTAAACTCATACCATTCTGCTTTAATTTTTTGAAGCGCTCCGTACTTTTCTAAAATTTCATTATCAACAGAAAAATATACAGAATGCACTGTGTTTTGATGGCCTGCACCTAGACTTGATACAACATCTGGCCTATAGAATGTAGATTCAACTTGTAACTCTATTGTTTCAAGCTCATTAACACTTGCCTTTAATGTAGATTCTGCGTTAACATCTGCACCAAAACCTTGAGCGTAACCAGTAAACTTCCAAGTTCCACCTATGCCGTATTCTTCTGGAAGATTTTTTGAACTTTCTAAAAGCTCTATGCCTGAAATGTCGTAACGCCTTTCTTCCTTATTCACACGGTCAAAAAAGTGTGTGCCTTCTATTTCTGTGTCTATAATCTTAAATTTTAAAAATAGGTTATCTTCAGAAGCGTTTAAAAATTGTAATTGAAATTTAAAGTAATTATTTGGCACACCGTCTGCATTATAGCTTATTGCCATTTGAACTTTATTCTGAACAGAGTTTGTATCTACTTCTAGCTGTGCTGGGTTATATACATAGACAAAAAGCCCGTAGTTATCCTGCGCGCCCGTTTCTGAGTATCCAAATTCAACAAAGTTTATTATAGTTATATCTCCCAGCTTGTTAGCCGGGTAATTATTTGGGTTAAAACTTGCTGAAGAGTTTAA
>CALWEY010000007.1 GCA_944377435.1 uncultured Clostridia bacterium
TTGATGATGAGTAAAAATAGGAAATATCCGATTTAGATATATAAAATATAGAAAGGAATATCAATAACACAATAATTTTTAATAAAATAGAAAAAAAACATTTAAAAAAAAACAGTATATTTTTGGACTATGGCGCAGGATGTGGGTTATTTTGCAGATTTATGAGAAACTTGGGAAGTAATTTTTTGTGGTATGATAAAAATGCAAATAATATATTTGCAAAATATTTTGAGTATAGTGAACAAAAAGTTGATGCAATAACATGTTTTGAGGTGTTTGAGCATTTTGAGGACCCAATGCAAGAAATAGAAAAGTTGTTTGCGATTAGTAGCAACATATTTTTTACTACAAGAATTTATGATAAACATGACAAATTGCCTAATAAAAATTGGTCTTATTATAATTTTGATGTTGGACAGCATATTTCTTTTTATAGTGAAGAAACATTAAAATATATAGCAAAGCACTTTAAAGTTGAATTAATATCTATAAATAATTGTTGGCATGTTTTTACTAAAAACAAAAAATTTAAAGAGAAACTTTCCTTTTTAAATGATATATCAAAGGAGTTTAATCAATATGTAAGGGAAGTGATTTTAAATTGTGAAAAAAAATACATAATTGATGATATAAATTATATAAAAGAGCGTAGATGAGTTGAGTTTATGCAAAAGGAAATCGTAAATTTAGAAAATATTAAGAGTTTTTTTAATTTTAAAACCAACAATAGTTTTTTAATTATTGGTGATATTATGGTGGATTGCTATTATTTTGGGATAAGGAAACGCAAATCAGCCGAAACTAATTTGAAAATTTTTGACCAAACCAAAGAAAGATTAAAGATGGGAGGAGCGGGGAATCTTTTTTTTAATTTAAAAGAACTTGGGAATAATGTTGAAATATGTGGCTCTGTGGGTAATGATAATTTAGGGGATTTTGCAAAAAAACAAATAAAAAATTTAACTTATATAGTTTTATCTAAAAGAACAACTAAGAAATGTAGATTTTATGAAGGTAATCGCCAAATATTTCGGTGGGATGATGAAACAATTATAAAGTGCAATAAATCAAAGTACAATAATCTTATAAGTTTAATCAAAAACAATATATCAAAATATTCTGCTATTTTCTTTTCTGATTACAATAAAGGGTTCTGCAATAATGAATTTGTGAGAGAAGTTATAAAACTTGCAAAAAGAAATAATATAAAAGTATTTGTTGATACAAAAGACTCTAATACAAACAAGTATGAAGGTGTTTTTTTGTTAAAATTAAATGCAAAAGAGTTTTATAGCTATTTTAAATTTCAGTTTGATGAATATAATTTACAAAAGGTTATAAGTTTTTTACAAGAAAAGAATATTGAAAACCTACTAGTTACCTTAGGTTCCAAAGGAATGTGTTTAGTAAACAAAAATGGAAAATATTATTTTCAAAAAGCAATTGAGTTGAAATCGCCAGATGTTATAGGGGCAGGTGATTGTGTAGATTCTGTTTTTGCCACCAGTTTACTTCGGGGATTAAATATAAAAGATGCTTTAGCATTAAGTGCCTTTTGTGCTTATTTATCAATTTGTTTATTGGGTACTAATGCATTAAATTTAGAATATATAAGGAAAGAAATTTATGAATAAAATTTATAAATTAAAAGAGTTAAAAAAAATCGTTAATAATTTAAAAAAACAAGGTAAACGCATCGTTTTTACCAATGGTTGTTTTGATGTTTTTCATTTAGGTCATTTAACACTTTTAAACGAATGCAAAAAATATGGAGATATTTTAGTTGTTGGTTTAAACAGCGATGCTAGCGTAAAAAGGTTAAAAGGTGAAGATAGACCTGTTAACTGTGAAGCGTACAGAGTTAAATTTTTGGAGCTGTTAGATTGTGTTGATTATATAATTGTGTTTGAAGAAGATACTCCATTAAATTTAATAAGAGAATTAATGCCTGATATTTTAATTAAAGGGAAAAATTATAACGAAGAGAATGTAGTTGGTGCAGATATTGTTAAAGCAAATGGAGGGGAAATATATTGTTTAGATTTTGGTATTGAAATTTCGTCAACCAAGATTATTGATAGAACTCTGAATGCTTTTGATCAAAGGAAAAAGTTAAATGAAAAAATAAGAGAAGATAACTATTTAAACGAACAAATAAAAAATGCAACTGAATTAATTAAAACAAGTATTAATAAAAATAAGAAAATTTTTGTCTGCGGGAATGGTGGGAGTGCTGCTCAAGCAAATCATTTTATGGCAGAATTAGTAGGGTCCTTTAATAAAAATAAAAAAGCCTTGCCATGTATAAGTCTATGTTCAGATTCCACTTTATTGACTGCATTAACTAATGATTTTAAGCATGAAGAACTTTTCGTGCAACAATTAAAAGCATTAAAACAAGATGGTGATCTTTTAATTTGTTTTACAACAAGTGGAAAATCTAGCAATATTGTTAGTGTTCTTAAGTATGCCAATAATAATCATTTAAACAGCATTACTTTTTGTGGCAATTATCTAGATGATGTTCTTCCTTACACTAATATTTGTATAAGTGTTCCAACATCTAAAACAGAATTGATCCAAGAGGCACATTTATCTTATATTCATATTATTGTCAGTGGAGTAAAGTGTGAATAAGGCTATTTTTTTAGATAGAGATGGAACTATAATAAAGGATTTTGTATACAACAACGATATTGATAAAATACAAATTATGCCAGGGGCTATTGAATTTATAAAAAAATTCCAAAAAAAATTTAAAATAATTGTCATCACAAATCAATCTGCTGTAGCTAAGGAAATTTGTAGTATAAAAAAAGTGAAAAACTTTAATAAAAAATTGATTAAAATCTTCAATTCCTATGGTGTAAAAATAGACAAAATATATTTTTGTCCACACTGCATTTGTGGGAAGGCTAATAAATATAATGTTGATTGCGAATGTAGAAAACCTAAAATTGGGTTAATTAAAAAAGCACAAAAAAAATATAATATTAATTTGCAGGAAAGTTATATGATTGGAGATAAATTGACAGATGTTCAATGTGGCAATAATGCAAATTGTTTAAAATCTTATTTACTTTCGGATACTTTTACATTTGATGACATTGCGAAAGATATAATAATTTGAAAGTTTTAAATTGACAATAGCATATTTTAATAGTATTCTATCAAAGAGGGATAATATGAATATAGAAAAGCTTGAAAAAATCCAACAGAAACAAAGAGAGCTAATTGAACAATACAACAAGTCAATATCCGAAGACGAAAAAGAAAAATTGCGCAAACAGATATTTCAGTTGTGTAATATGTATGTTAAATTAGCAAATGATGAAAATTTATAAACTAAAAGGTGGGTTTATGAAAGAAATTATTTTAAAAGAATTACCACAAATAAAATGCTGTGATAGGGAAGAAATTTTAAATCTTGAAGTTGACAAATTTGTCAATTCTGATTTTAAAAATTATTTAAAAAAAGATATAAGTCGAGGTGCTACACTGTCACCAAATAAATTTTATTTACTAATTGACGGTTGTTTAATAAGAGTACAGTTTAATGATGAAGTTAAAAGAATAGTTATTCAATTAAGTCAAGACATCGGTGGTTTAACAGAATTAAGTAATTTTATTTCAGTATTAGAGAAACAAGACCTTAGTAAAATTGAATTCGTTTGTAATAGTAATTTTATAAAAGCAATAACTTTTGTTAAACAAAGAAATTATGAAATAGAGCTAAAACGAAAAGATAAGTTTTTTAATTCCGATTTTGAAAATCAAGTCGTTTTATCAAAGTTTAAAGGAGAATGATTATGATAGAAACAGAAAGGTTGATAATGAGACCAATGATACAAAACGATTTAGAAGATTTTTATGATATATTTAACAGCGATAATGTTGGTAAATTTGTTAACAAAATGTCACACGAGTCTGTTGAAAAATACTTTGATAAGCGAAAGAATAAACCTAATAATCCTTATAGTTTTGCAGTTGTTTTAAAAGAAAATAATAAAATGATTGGAACATGTGGGATTGTTTATGACAAAGATAATTTTTGTGGTGAAATTTCATATGTTTTTAATGATAGATATTGGAGTAAAGGCTATTGTACTGAAGCATGTAAGGCAATAGTTAAATATACTTTTGAAAATAGCGAAATGCACAGGCTGGAAGCCGATTGTGCAGAAAATAATTTTGCTTCTGCTAAGATTCTTTTTGAAAAATTAAAAATGAATTTTGAAGGAAAAATTAGAAACTATTGCAAAAGTAGTGATGGAAAGATAATAGGATTTAATTTTTACGCAATTACAAGAGAAGAATATGAGAAAAGATAGTGATTTGCTGTTTCATATTAGCCCATTAGGAAATTTAAAAATCTTAAAACCGTTAACTATTCAAAATGGGAAAAAGGTTTTATGTGCCACTGATAGTTATGCATTTGCTCTCTATATGCTTGCAAAAAAGACCAAGGAATATCCCAATGGTAATTTTCATTGTTGTTTAGTAAACGATAAATTGTATATCTATGAAAAATGGGAAAATGCTACATATAATATTTTTCATGACAAGATAGGATATTTGTATTTTATAAAAAAAGATGGTTCTATTTTTAACGAACAAGTGCCACAGTACGAGTTTGATAGCCCTGTCAAAGTAATAAAATGCGTAAAAATCAAAAATATGTATAATGAAATAAAAAAACTAATAGAATCTGGCTCTATAATAATTAGAAATTATGCTGACTATAAAGGATAAAAATGGAAAATATAAAAAAAATTGCAATTCAAATAGTTGAATCTTCTTTAAACATACAACGGGGAGAAAAAGTTTTTATTAAATATAAAAACAGTATTTTAAAACCACTGGTTAAAGAAGTTATTTTTGCTGTTTATGAAAGAGGTGCAATACCTTATGTAAAGATGGAAGATATTGAGATAAAAAGCATTTTGCAATCACAATATTCTCAAGAAGGCGTGGAACTTCTAGTTCACCAGAGACGGTTTGAAATAGAAGAGTTTGATGCATCAATATCTTTGGGATACAAAGAAGATCTCCCAAGTTACCCAATTAGTCCAGAATTTAAGAAGGCTTATTCTAAGCGAATGTCCGAACTAGGGTTAACGGGTAAAGGTCCAAAAAAATGGGTGCTTTTTAATTATCCATCCAAAGAAAGTGCGATTCAATCTAATATGGGTTACGATAAATATCAAAAAATTTACTTAAATGCAGTATTTTATGACTATAAGAAATTAAAAAGAGATTGCGTAGAATTTCAAAATCTTTTAAATAAAACTAAAAAAATAAGAATAATAGCTCCAGGTACTGATTTAACATTTTATAAAAATAATATTCCATCAGTGCTTTTAACAGGAGAACATAACTTGCCAGATGGTGAGTTATATACGGCACCAATAAAAAATTCTGTCAATGGTAAAATTACATACAATGTTGCAACAATTAGAGATAATCATTATTTTAAAAATATAACTCTTTATTTTAAAGATGGTAAAGTTATAGACTTTAATGTTGATGGAGATAGATATGCTTTTGAATCATTTTTAAATATGGATGAAGGAGCAAGATATGTTGGAGAATTTGCATTTGGTCTAAACAATAATCTTTTTATTCCAGTTATAGACACTTTGTGTGATGAAAAGATTGCAGGAAGTATCCATCTTGCTTTAGGTAACTGTTATAA
>CALWEY010000008.1 GCA_944377435.1 uncultured Clostridia bacterium
AAAAGATTGCTAGATTTGTTAAAAGATTTTTATCCTGCAACAATTTTAACATACAATAATATTTGTTCAGGCGATATAAAAGACGAAACTTCAGCTATTGCTTTTTTATACAACAACAAACACGAAACAAATTCAAACGATGATTACATTTTTTGTGAATATTGCAAAACTTTTTTACATAGCGAAAACAATCATTGTCCAAATTGTGGTGCAGGAATAAAAATTTAAAAATAAAAACCACTATTTAAACGAACCCCAAAAAGTTGAACACTTTTGGAGTAAGGTTTATATACGTGGCTTTTTTTTGTTTTATTTATTTAACTGTTTTTTTAAAATTACTTTTATTACTTCACTTATAATAAATACACAAATAGCAATTGCAAGAATTATTAGCCATTCGTTTAGTGTTACAGTTACTAAACCTAAAACACTTCCTATTGGAGTGAATGCTATAAGGATTAAAACAATTAGTCCAAATCCTATTGCAACCCATATCCATTTATTTTTAAATGGATTGTTTATAAATGCACTTGTATTAACTCTTATAGATAGTAGGTACGCAAGTTGAACAAGATTTAAAGTGTAAAACGCCATACTTGTTGCAATCTCATTACTATTAAACATTTTATATCCAATAGCAAAAGCAACAAGAATTGCTATAGTTTGAATTATGCCCATTAAAACAATTTGAACACCAACACCATTAGAAAAAATTGTAGATTTTGATTTTCTTGGAGCTTTATTCATTATATTCTTTTCTGGTGGTTCTAACCCTAGTGCTATTGCAGGCAAACTATCCGTTATTAAATTAACAAAAAGAATTTGTACAGGTAGCATAAAAGTTAAATTGGGGAATAGAATTGTTGCAACAAACAATGAAAGTATCTCTGCCATGTTTGCCGAAAACAAAAATCCCACTGTCTTTTTTATGTTTGAGTATATTCTTCTTCCCTCTTCAACTGCCACAATAATGGTCGCAAAGTTATCGTCTGTTACAATCATATCTGCAACTTCTTTTGTAACATCTGTTCCTGTTATTCCCATTCCAACACCAATATCGGCAGTTTTTAAACTTGGTGCGTCATTTACGCCGTCTCCCGTCATTGCAACAATTTTGCCCAAATCTTTAAATGTCTTTACAATTCGCACTTTGTTTTCAGGACTAACTCGTGCATACACTTTAATTTTATATATTATCTTTTTATACTCTTCATCGCTTAATTTATCCAACTCGGAACCAAGCATGACTTCATTTAGCGAATCACAAATTCCAAGTTCATGAGCAATCGCAAATGCCGTGTTTTTATGATCTCCTGTTATCATTATTGGAATCATCTTTGACTTTTTACAAATTTTTACTGCTTCATATACTTCTTTTCTAGGTGGATCAATCATTCCAACAAGTCCAACAAAGGTTAAATTATTTTCGTTTACTTTGCTTACATCACAATTTTGATCTAATTTTTTATATGCAAACCCCAAAACTCTTAATGCCTTATCGCCCATTTCTTTGTTTGCGTTTAAAACTTGATCTAAAAGTTCTTTTGTTAGTGGTACTTCACTGTCATCTATTAGAATTTTATCGCATGTTTGCAAAATAATATCAGGAGCACCTTTTGTATAGCAAAAAATATCCTTATCTTCCATATTTATTGTTGACATAAGTTTTCTTTGGCTATCAAAAGGAATTTCCCCTACTCTCTTATATAGTTTTTCTGCATCAGTTTTGTTTAATTCATTTTTTTCTGCAAATTCAGTAAGTGCCGTTTCAGTTGGATCGCCAACATAACCTTTTTTGTTTCGTTTACTATCGTTGCAAAGTGTCATTATTTTTAACAATCTATTAAATGTAAAAGAATTATCACTTTCTGCTTCTCTTGTTTTTTGATTGTAAAATAATTTTTTAACAGTCATGACATTTTGCGTTAATGTGCCAGTTTTATCACTGCAAATAATTTGAGTACTGCCAAGAGTTTCAACAGCGTGCAATCTTTTTATAATTGCTTTCTTTTTGCTAAGTCTACTTACCCCCATGCTCATAATGATAGTTATTACTGCCGGCAAACTTTCCGGTATTGCCGCAACAGCTATTGCAACAGCTGTTAAAAATGCTTCTATAACGCTTCCGTTTTCTTTTAACACAAGTTCTAGTATAAAAGTTAAAGTTGCTATAATTAAAACAATGACCGTTATTATTTTTCCAACTAGTTTTATATTTTTTTGAAGTGGCGTATCTGATTTTTTTGTTTGATTTAACATTGTTGCAATTTTACCAAGTTCAGTATCTTTTCCTATTGCAACAACAACGCCTTCACCCCTTCCAATTGTTATAACACTGCCTTTATATGCCATATTCTTTCTGTCGGCAAGTGGAGTTTTTTCATTTAATACGCTTTTTGCATCTTTTTCAACAGGAACACTTTCGCCTGTTAGCGAACTTTCATTACATTTTAAATTTACACTTTCCAAAAGTCTTAAATCTGCTGGAACAATATCTCCAGCTTCAAGTAGAACAATATCTCCAACAACCAATTCACTGCTATGAATTTTTACAATTTCGCCATTTCTTTTAACTTTTGCTTCTGGCTCGGACATACTGAGCAGTGCCTTCATTTCTTTTTCTGCTTTTAGTTCCTGCACAAACCCAATAACAGCATTTATAACAACGATTGCTAGAATTATAAAACCATCAATCATTTCACTGTAAGTTTTTTCTAATATTGCAACAGTTATAGAAATAACAGACGCTATAAGCAAAATTATAATCATAATATCGCAAAATTGTTTTAAAAATCTTGCGAGTTTACTTTCTTGTTTTTTTTGTGGCAAAATATTTTTGCCGTTTTTTTCTAGCCGTTTTTGCGCTTCGTTGTTATCCAATCCAGAAGCATTTGACTGTGTTAATTTTAAATTTTGATCTATAAACAAAAAAAAAAAAGTCATATTTTCTCCTATGTTTTATATGATACAATTTTTGTATTCTTTTATCAAATAAATTAAACTTAAATGAAACATGAGATTAATGCGACAACACAAAGGTATATAGAAAACCAATAATACTTTCCTGTTTTTGCTATTTTTTTCATTATTTTTATTGCAAATATTCCACTTACAAGTGCAATTATAAACGAGATGATTAAATTGATATAGGAACCAACAAAAAATTGTCCGCCATTATAAAAACAAGAAAAAAGTTCATACATAAGCGACGCTAAAATTATTGGTATGCTTAGAATAAAAGAAAAACTAGTTGCCTTTTCGCTATCAATGCCTTGCAAAACACCAGCAGAAATTGTTGAGCCACTTCTACTTATTCCTGGGAGCACAGCAAAACCTTGCATTATTCCAATAACAACAGCATTTTTATAGGTTATATTATCATAAGGTAAATTTTTTTGTGATTTTGTTTTAAAATAAGTAAGCATTAAAATAATAGCCGTTATCATAAAACAAATAGATAGATAGCTACCACTAAAAGCGTCTTCAAAAAAACCTTTAAACAAAAGTACAATAATTACAGTTGGAATTGTAGCCACAACAATTAAAAGCGTTTCTTTTGAAAAAGGATTTTTTATGAGATGCCAGATTTGTTTATAATACAAAACAATAACACTAATAAGTGTAGCGACATGCAAAATGATTGAAACAAACAAAAAATTACCTGTTTCTACTCCAAAAATTTTATCTAAAAACACTAAGTGTCCACTTGATGAAACAGGTAAAAACTCAGTTAGTCCTTGAACAAGTCCAAGCAAAATAAAATACAAAAGCTCCATGCTTTTAGTTTATGTAAAATAAAAAATTATTATTACACAGCTTATTTTATATAATAAAAAAACACTTTGAACTCAAAGTGTTTATTGGTGATCCCAAGCAGAATCGAACTGCTCACTTCGCCGTGAAAGGGCGATGTCTTAACCGATTGACCATGGGACCATGAAAATTTGTTGACCTTTTGGCTTGTTTTGCCCTTCGGTCAAACCTTCGCATTTACGGTCACAAATTTTCTTTTTAGTGACCACACGCAAACTCCGCTTCGCTGGGAGTTTGGTCACTACTCTCGTGCGAAGATTGTCTTCACTTTTAAGTAGTTTATTGTTGTTGACCTTTTGGCTTGCAATAAAACTCAAAATTGGTGGCGATGAGTAGATTCGAACCACTGACCTTACGGGTATGAACCGCACGCTCTAGCCAACTGAGCTACATCGCCAAGCACAATTTTTTTCAAATTGCTATGTGATTATATCTTATAAAATGCCGTTTGTCAACAATTTTTTCTACAATATACTCATAAATTTTGCTTTGTTTTTAAAACAAAGGTTGTTCCATAAATTCTGGCACTTTTATTCCTAACAATTTTAAAACAGTAGGAGCAACATTGCAAAGTTTACCTTTTTTTAATTTTGCTTTTTTATGTTTTTCACTTACAAGCCAAAGTGGAACAGGGTTTGACGAATGACTTGTTATACTGTTGCCTTTTTTATCCAACATTTCTTCTGCATTCCCATGGTCTGCCGTAATAATGCAATCACCACCTGCTACTAGTGTTGCAAGTGCCATAGCATAGGCACACTTATCAACAACTCTTATCGCTTCTTTTGTTGCTTCTATGTTTCCTGTATGCCCAATCATGTCGGCATTAGACAAATTAACTAAAATAAAATCATACTTTTTTGTTACAATTTGATTTAAAACTTCATCAGTTATTTCATATGCTTTCATTTTTGGCACAACAGAAAAATCTTGAACATTCTCGCTTTCAATCAATTTTCTATCTTCGCCGTCATAAGGCTTTTCTATTCCACCATTAAAGAAAAATGTAACATGCGCATATTTTGTTGTTTCACTTATATGAAAT
The DNA here is from genome assembly GCA_944377435.1 of uncultured Clostridia bacterium. Classification (GTDB taxonomy): domain Bacteria; phylum Bacillota; class Clostridia; order Christensenellales; family UBA1242; genus UBA5893. The sequence continues at coordinate 4,859 of CALWEY010000008.1, forward strand.
TGTTTTAGCCCTGCTTTTGAAATTATACTAGACAAATTTTTTTCAATTTTTTCTGGCGGAAACGCAACTAATACATTTTTAAATGTCTCATCATACTCTGTCATGCAACAAAAACACAAATCGTGCAATTTCTTTGTTTCAAACTCTTTAAAATTTTCTTGGGTGAATGCTCGTGTTATTTCTCTTGCTCTATCCGTTCTAAAATTATAAAAAATAACACCATCATAACTATCTATCGTTTTTGCCTTTCCTATTATGGTTGGCAACATAAACTCATCAAAAACGCCTTCATTATAACTATCTTCAACAGCCTTAGTTGCAGAAGTATAGTACCTTTCTGCCTGCCCAAGCGCCATCATGTCGTAGGCTTTTTCTATTCTATCCCAACGATTTTCTCTGTCCATTGTGTAAACTCTACCACAAATTGAAACTATTTGAGCTTTGCCATCCACCCTTTTTTCAAAATCTTTAACAAAATTTATTCCACTGTTTTTTAAAGTGTCCCTTCCGTCTAAAATTGCATGGACATAAATGTTCTCCACACCTTTTTTATTAGCCATGTCAACAAGCGCATATAAATGATTTATATGCGAGTGGACTCCCCCATTTGACAATAGTCCCATTATGTGCAAAGAAGAATTATGCCTTAAAACATGGTCAATAGTTTTATTAAGTGCTTCATTTTTAAAAAACTCACCTGACTTTATTGCGTTATCAATTCTTGGCAAATCTTGATAAACAACTTTGCCGGCACCAAGGTTCAAATGTCCCACTTCACTGTTGCCCATTTGTCCAGCATTAAGCCCAACAGCCTCTCCACTTGCAAGAAGTGTTGTGTGTGGATAAATATTTAATTTATCTAAGTATGGAGTTCCACCAAGTTTTATTGCATTTCCATACTTGTTTTTATTTATTCCAAACCCATCTAAAATAATTAAAGTTACCATAGTTTTATGTTAAATATTTTACAATTTTTAGTCAAGCAAATAAAAATAAATATTTACAAGGTAAAATATGATCTTTATATAATAAGTTAGAAAATTTTATTTGCTGTTTACTTTTGTTACAAGCACATATTTTATTAAAGTAATTGTCAAAATTATGTTTTTTATAAAAATAATTACATCAAAAAAAAGCGATTAAATGTTTAATCGCTTTTATCTATTTTAAGATAGAAATATGTTATTCTCCATATTCTAATGTTTTTGTTTTTTCTTTTCCAATATTTTTGTTTTGCTTTAAAATTCTTTTTTCTCTATTTTGTTCATTATTGGCAAAGTTTATTTTTTTAGTCTTTACAAACCTAGAAAATTGTTTGTGAATTATTTTATGAAATTCAAATTTAAAGTCATATTTTTTTAAAAAGGTTTCATAAAGAACTTTTATATCCGCTCCTTTTACATCTCTAGCAAATAAATAGTAAAATTCCAAATCATTAGAATTTTTTACAATGTTTTGTAGTGCCTTTATGTCCGCACCTTCTACATCTCTAGCAAATAAACAACAATATTTTGCATTATTCGATTTTATTAAAACATCTTGTAGCGCCTTTATATCTGCACCTTTAACATTGTTAGCAAAAAAATAACATAGTTCTAGGTCACCCGATTTTATTACAACATCTTGTAATGCCTTTATGTCCGCACCTTTAATATCCCTTGCAAAACTGTAACAAACATTTGCATTGCCAGAATTTATTGCCGCATTTTGAAGTGCATTTATATCTGCACCTTTAATCTCTTTTGCAAAAGTGTAGTAATAAAATGCATTGTTAGTTTTTATCACTGCATCTTGTAAAGTTTTTACATCTGCACCTTCAACTTTTTTAGCAAATAGATAACACAATTCTGCATCACCTGATTTTATTACTATTTTTTGTAACGCTTGTATATTTGCACCTTTTTGTGCATATTCATATGCAAAATTTAAGCATTCCCGTGCATTGCCCTTTTTTAATATTTTTTTTTGTTCTCTGCGTTCAGAAATCTTTAACATATTTTCTTATTCCTTCTAAATTTATTATATTATAATACATAATATTGTCAATATGGCATCATTTTGATTTTGTGTTAAAAATGGCATAAAAAAACAGCATATATTATGCTGTTTTAATAATTAAATTCTCCAACTCTAAATCCACGTTTTGCTTTTTCTTCTTCAATTTTAGTTGCGATCATGTTTCGCACTTTTGTTGGATTTTTAACATTTACAAGTCGTATTTTTGGTGTACTTTCATCATTGGAATAAAGCCAAATTGTTCCAACACCAAAGATTTTTTGACCAAGAGACGAGGTCATTGATATATCATGTATTCTGTATAAATTTATTTCTTCTTCTCGTGTAAACAAAATTCCCGTTTTGATACAAATTTTTGTCCATTCATCAGTTGACACTAAATCGTAAACAGTAAAAGAAATAGGCATACCCAAAATACGCTTTCTATCGTGCCACTCAACAACACCATCTGGTCCCCATTTATTTGCCATAATATCCTTCCTTTTGTTAGTATATTACAACATATTCAAAAAAATGTCTAGTATTTTATTTGCAATTTAATTGTATACTATTATAAAATTATGATATATTTAGGTATAAAAAGGAGCATGTAGATGAAAAGAAAATCCATTCTAACAGGTGCAGTATTATTGTCTATAATATATTCATTTGCAGTTGTTGGAACAATTGTTTTAGGTGCAGCATCAGTTATATACTTTTTTGTAGGACAAAATGTACAAGTTATAAATGATTTATTTTTACCACTTATTGAACCATTTTTAATTTTTGGAAAGATATGGATGCTTGTTTTTATTTTGTTAACAATAATGGTTGCGATATTCATGCTTGTTCTTTCTACAAGATTTATGAAATACTCTGGAATAAGCAAAGAAATTTTTCAAAAGAAAAAAGGCATGATGATTTTTTATTTAATCTGCATAATATTAGCAATGGGCGGATATGCATATTGGCTAATTAACAACATTTTAACTGCAGGTTTTACGGCGAATATGGTTACAAATGTTACACTCTCCATAGTTTTAATCATTCATGTATTAAGTTTTATATTGTTCTCTTATGGTATAAGCAAAGAGATAAGTCCAATTATTGCACAAGAAGAAGAAAAAGAAATTGTTGCGGAACAAACAGAAAGAAGACCTGCCATTTACACTGCCGGACTTGACGAAGTTGTCGAAGAACAAAAACAAGAAGACGATGTTAAACAAGAAAAACCAGTAAAACACCTTAAAGAAAGTGAATCATCTAAAAAACTTATTGAAAGTATCGGCAAGCTTGACCAAATGCGAAAGGAAGGTGCAATTTCAGCACAGGAATATACAAGACTTCGTGGACAACTAATAAAAAAATTTGTAAAATAAAAATAAATAAAAAATCACCTTGTTAGGTGATTTTTTTTAATATAACACAAGATCATTATATGATGGGAAAGGTTTAAATTCATCTGGAATAATGTTTTCAATACCATCATAGGTTTTTCTTATTTTAAACATTATATCAAGAATTTTATCTCTTGCAAATTCTGATTTTTCTTTTATATTTTCTATTTTTTCTATATTTTCTAATAATAAATTTAATTCATTTATTTTTTCATATAAATTATTTATACAATTATTTATTTTTGCAGAAATTTCTACATTATTTTTATTTTCTAATTTATTTATTTTTTGTTTATCAATTAAATTTAATATGTACATTAAATAATTGTTTAACGATGGAATTACTTGTTTTTCAATCATATTTAAAAGAGTTTTTGCTTCGGTTATAATTCCCTCACAATATGTTTTTAAATATGTATTGTATCTTATATTTATTTCCGTTTCGCTCATTACTCCATTTTCTGTAAACAATTTTATTGCTTTTTCTGTTTTTAAAGAACTGCAAGCATCTACGCAATTTCTATAATCTACTAATCCCCTTCTCTTTGCTTCTTCTTGCCATGATTTATCATAACTGTTTCCATTAAATATTATTTTTTTATGATTTTTAATATTATCGCAAATAATTGTTCTTAAATCTTTTTCTATATTTGTTGATTTTTCTAATACGGCATTTACATTTTTAATTTCGTCAGCAATTATCGTTGCTAAAACAGCATTGCAAAGGGCCATACTTTGAGAAGAACCAGCCATTCTAAATTCAAACTTATTTCCAGTATATGCAAAAGGAGATGTTCTGTTTCTATCGCAATTATCCTTATATAATTTTGCAACACTTTTTGTCTTCATATCCAAAATAGCTTTGTTGCGTTTACTAATTTTATTTGTAGTAACATAATTTTCCATTATATTTAACATATCATCACCAACAAAAACGGAAATTATTGATGGTGGTGCTTCGTATCCACCAAGTCTAAAATCATTACTTAAACTTGAAACAGACATTCTTAATAAATCATAATGTTTGTCAATTGCAGAAATAATTGATGTTAAAATAATCATAAACACATCTTCTTTAACATGATTAAAATCTAACAAATTTAATCCCGTGTTTGTGCTGATTGACCAGTTATTATGTTTTCCACTTCCGTTTAAACAGTTAAATGGTTTTTCATGAAATAACACTTGTAAATTGTGTCTATCTGCAACTTGTTGCATTATGTCCATCATTAAACTATTTTGGTCAGTCGCAATATTTACAGAAGAATACACAGGAACAATTTCATGTTGCGAAGGAGCAACCTCATTATGCTGTATTTTTGCCATAATTCCAACAGCCCAAAGTTCTTTGTCTAGTTCGTGCATAAACGAACTTATTTTTGAATTGATTTGTCCAAAATAATGATTATACATTTCTTGTTTTTTTATTAGTCCAGCACCAAGAAGAGTTCTTCCTGTTACAACAAGATCTTTTCTTTTTTTGTATAAATCTTTATCAATTAGAAAATATTCTTGTTCTCCACCCATGTTGCAATCAACATATTTTACATCTTTATACCCGAGAGTATTTAAGAGTTTTGTTGTTTGAAAATTTAAAAATTCAGTTGCTCTAAGTAGTGGAGTTTTTTCATCAAGTGCAACACCTGTGTAACTACAAAAAGCAGTTGGAATATATAACACTTTGTTATGGTTATTATCTTCTTTAATAAACACTGGGCTAGAATAATCCCAAACAGTGTATCCCCTTGCTTCAAAAGTCATTCTCTCGCCACCACTTGGAAAACTTGAGGCATCTGTTTCACCTTTAATAAGAGAACTTCCATTAAACTTGTTTATAAACTCACCATTTTTGCCCATGTCTAAAAACGACACTTGTTTTTCAGCAGATTTTCCTGTTAAAGGAAAAAACCAATGTGTGTAGTGCGTTGCGCCAAGTGACAATGCCCATTTTTTTATTGCCTTTGCAACAATGTCGGCAAGTTCAAAATTCAAGTCCTTTAATGAGTGTTTTAACTCCATAAATTTTTCAAAATCTTTTCTTTTCATAAGTTTTCTAAGTTTGTCATCTGTTAAAACATACTTTGAAAAAACTTTTTCACAATTTTCCATATTTTCCACCTTTTAAATAAAAAAAAGACCAAAGGTCAATTTCCAATGGTCATTTTGTATTTTTTTTTAACCAACAAAAAATTGCCTATATGTTTATATATGCATAAATTTGTTGTTGTTGTTGTAAAAATACAATTTTTTTCATGCAAATATAATATAGCCAATTTTTTATGATGTCAATATTTTTTTAAAACTTTTTCAAATTTTTAATTTTTTTATCTTTTCCCAACTAAATTTATCATTGCCAAAATGTCCATAGCATGCTGTATCTTTTTAAATTGGTTTTAACAATTTAAGTTCGTCTATCATGTTTTGCGGAGTAAAATCAAAATTATCATTTACAATTTTGTAAATTTTATTTAATTCTATCTTTTCGGTTCCAAAAGTTTCTATGTCAATACTTAGTGGTTTATCCAATCCAATTGCATAACTTACAGAAATCTCACACCTATTCGCCAAGTTATTCGCCACTATATTTTTTGCAACATATCTGGCATAATATGCACCGCTTCTATCAACTTTACTAGCGTTTTTACTAGAGAAACAGCCTCCTCCAATTCTTCCAACCCCGCCATATGTGTCGACAACAATCTTTCTTCCAACACAACCACTATCTGAAAAACTGCCCCACACAACAAATCGTCCAGATGGATTTATGATTATTTTCACATCATCTTGATTAAGGTTTTTGTATCTTTTTAAAGTCTTTTCAACCACTTCTTTTTTTATTATACTATAAATTTCGTCATGATTTAAACTTTCCGTATGAGACACCGACACTAACACGCACAAAATTTTTGTTGGTTTGTCGTTTTCGTATTCAACAGTCACTTGTGATTTTGCATCTGCTTTAAACCTATTATCTTTTTTTCTAAAACCCTCATATTCTCGCATAAGATCATGAGCAATCATAATAGGATATGGCATAAAATTTTTATTTTCATTTGTTGCATAACCAAAAACAATACCTTGGTCATTTGCCATAATTTTATCTTTTACAACTGCTCTATTTATGTCTGGCGATTGAACTGACAGTTCTTTGATAATTTCAAACTCGCAATCATAACCAATTTCTTTTAAAATTTTCTTTGCAATAGCATCATAATCAATAACTGCTTTTGTTGTTGCTTCACCATATACAAAAAGTTTATTGTTTTTTATGGCACATTCAACAGCCATTTGTGATTGTGGATCTTGCCTTAATGCTTCATCTAAAAAACTATCTGCAATAATATCGCAAGTTTTGTCTGGGTGTCCACAGTTTACGCTTTCGCTTGTTATAACTCTTTTCATTTTTTCTCCTTTGCCCAAATAGAAATAAAAAAACCCGTTAAAACGGGTAAAATTTTAATATTACCCATTGATCAGCCATTAGCACCTTGCAACTGCAGGTTGCTGTGCACTTAAATCGGGGCTGTCCCTTATGCACTCTAAATAGGTACTTTTATACTATTATATAATTAAAATAATGTCAATTAAAATTAAGTATTGACATATTTCAATTATAACTATATTATTGTTTATAGAGAAAGTTGGTGATAAATTGAGACAAAATATAATAAAAAAAGTTAGTTTTATAGAAAGTGTCTACAATGAGATTTTTTGTGAAAAACTTGCAAAAAGTTTAGGCATAAATTGTGCACATTATGAATTTGTAAAAACAAGAAAAAATGGCAACATCTTAATTAGTAAAAATATTTTAAAAGAAAATGAAAAACTAATAGAAGCTTGCTCGTTTATAAATGACCAAGTAAATTGTCTCAATGTTTTGTTAAAAAATTTAGAAAAAGCACAACAGTACATGGGATACAAGTTTAACATGCAAGAAATAGAACTTGATCTTTTTAAAATTATTGTATTTGATTATTTAACTAGCCAAGCCGACAGACACGATAAAAATTATGGATTTATTGCCAGCGAAAAAAATAGAGAAACATATCTTAAAGTCGCACCGATATTTGATAATGAACACAGTTTTGGATTAACCAATAATGGCATGACCACAGATAACAATGACAATTATGATGTCAAAAAAGCATTAAACATGCCAATGTGCTTTGGTATATATGATGGATGTAATCATGAAAGTATGAATTCATCTGGCACAGAAAAATTTGTATATGCTCGAGAAATTGTTGACTATGCGTTTAAAAAACCTTATCTTAAAGATTTTTTAAAAATGTGCTTTAAAAATTCAACATTAACCGAATGCATAAAAGAAATAAAAAAGGTTAAGCCAAAAATAAATGAAAAATTAGTTAATCATTATTCAAATTGTTTAACACAAAAAATGTTAACTTTATTACAAACTTATGAACATGTTAGTACTTTAAACACAAAACAAAAACCGTTAAATTCAATTTATGAGATGTAAAATATGAAAAATAAAATTCGTCCAATAATAAAATTAAGAAAAAATTTTAAGTTCCCAAGAAATTTAGGAATTAGTTTATTGCATTTATCTTCCACCCCAAGGCAAAGTTCTTTAAAAACTGCTTCAACTTTGTCTTTTGGCGATGTTTGGTTTGATATAAATGGCAAACAAGCATTGTATAAAACATTTGATTACAATGGTTTAAAAGAATTTCGAAAAGCCAATGAAATTGTTTGTTATGAACTTGCAAAACAATTAAAAATTCCATGCGTTCACTACGAATTTGCACATTTAAAAAAATCAACAGGTGTAATAACATACAACGCTTTAAAGGAAAATCAAACAATAATATCTGGAAAGGACATTTTGTTTGATAGATATGAAAATTTGTTTGCCAACTATGTTTCAGCTATTTTTGATTATATGGAAATTTATGAATATAGTGGAGATATTAAAAAAATAATATTTCAAATATACCAAATAGCAGTATTTGATTTATTAACTTTTCAAACCGACAGACATAAAACCAATGTCAATTTTATAATAGAAGACAAAAAACATTTAAAACTCTTCCCTTTGTTTGACAATGAATATGCTTTTGGTGCAAAAGTTTTAGAAGAATATATTTCTACAAAGGCAGAAAAAATTTCATTAACAACAAAACAATTTTTAAAAGACTACAATGATATTGCTGTTAAAATATGTTTTAACACAAGAAAATATTGGGATTATATAGAAAATGTAAAAAGCGCCGTATATCTTGCAACAAGGCAAGACGATTATGCAACTTTTTTAAAAGACACAATAAAAAATTTAGACATTGAAAAATGTTTGCAAAATCTAAAAGCTCAAGGCTGTAAATTCTCTAATGAACAAGAAAACATTTATAGAAATTGCATAAAGCTATCAAAAAATATTTTTATGCAAGAAATGATAAACCAAAATTTGATAAGTCCACATAATAAGGTTGAAAGTAACACGGAAAAAACATTTAATGAAAACAACAACTATGAATATTAAGATAAAATCTTAATATTTTTTTATATTGACAAAGTTGTTGTTTTTTTGTTAAAATAGAACGATGTTTATTTTTTTAAGGAGGAATAATGGAAATAAGTCAAGAAGAAATAGATTGGCTTAATATTGTTACGCAAAAAATTGAAGATAAAATTGCTAGCACCGAGAAAATAAATCAGCGTCTTTTAGAAAGTTTAAAAGACAATATGAAGTATATGTGGGACAGCATATACGAAATGGACAGTCAAGAAAAAGCATTTGTAAAAAATCAAATGGCTATGCTTGACGAAACACAACAAGAAAACATTAAAGAACTTATATCTTATAAAGCAGCACTTAAATCCCCTTACTTTGGAGCAATAGACTTTGACAGCAATGAAGAAGGTTTTTTGTCTTATAGAATAGGGTTAAAAGGAATTCAAGACGGTTCAACAATTTATGTTGTAGATTGGCGTGCACCATTTAGCGAACTTTATTACAACTTTGATGTTGGATATGGCGAATATTACACAGGGCTTAATAAAGTTACAGGAAACATAAAAAGCAAAAAGCAATACAAAATTGAAAATGGGAAAATTATATTTTGTATTGAAAGCGACATAAAAATAGATGACCAAATACTTCAAGAAGTACTTGCTAAAACAGCAAGTGAAAAAATGAAAAACATTGTTTCAACAATTCAAAAAGAACAAAATGCAATAATAAGAAAAGAAACACCAAATAACTTAATTGTTCAAGGGGTAGCAGGAAGTGGTAAAACATCAATTGCCCTTCATAGAATAGCTTATCTTTTATACAAACATAGAAAGACATTGTCATCGAGTTCTGTTCTTATTATATCTCCTAACAAATTCTTCTCTGATTACATTTCAAATGTTTTGCCAGAACTTGGCGAACAAAACATTGCCGAAACAGTTATGGACCAAATACTAAAAGAAGAACTAAATATTAAAGAAAAAATTGAAACAAAATCCGAGCAAGTTGAAAGATTACTTAATGACCAATTTGCAATAAAGATATGTGAAATAAAAAACAGTATGAAGTTTTGTGAAGATATAGAAAAATTCTGTAATGAATATTTTGATGAAATTTTTAATCCAACCGACATAACTTTCGAAAACTTTTTGATTTGCGACAAAGAAACACTAAAAGATATGTATATAAACAAGTACAAAAATCGCCCTGTTTATTTAAAACTAAATTGGATAAAAGATTATGTTATATACAAAACAAAAGAATTTGAATTAAAACTAAACAAAAGCACACTAGATAAATTATTTAAACCAATGTTTGGAAAATTAAATATATATGATGCATATAATGAATTTTTGAAAAGATATTATAACCTTACCTTTATAAAATCAACAAAAATAAATTTTGAAGATGCAATAGCACTTTTATATATAAAACAATATTTATATGGTTATACAACTTTTAACAATATAAAGCATCTTTTAATTGATGAGTTTCAAGATTACAGCCCTCTTAATTACAAAATAATAAATAACATGTTCCCTTGCGTAAAAACAATACTTGGGGATATAAGTCAAGATGTTTCAGGAACACAAACAACAATTTTAGATAACTTTAACAAACTCGACAGCAGAGAGAGTGAACTTATAACATTAAATAAAAGCTATCGTTCTTCTTATGAAATTACAACTTTTGCAAATAAACTAATAAACAGAACTAATGTAGATGTAGTAAACAGACATGGTAAAAATGTACAGATTGTAAAGTACAATACCACAGAACAAAAAGTAAATTATATAAAAAGAAGTGTTGAAGAATTAAAAAATGAAAATTTTAAAACAATTGGAATCTTAACAAAATCTATTGCACTTGCAGAGCAATTAAATGAACAATTAAATGGTCAATTCGACTATAAATATTTAACAATAGACACAACACAATTTGAAGATGGAGTTATGATCGCTCCTACATTTTTAGTTAAAGGTCTAGAATTTGATGCAGTTATAGTTGTTGATGTTAATGATGACAACTTTAAAACACAAATAGATAAACAAGCACTTTATGTTGCTTGCACAAGAGCAATGCACGAACTTAGACTATTGTACACGAATAACTTAACCAAATTTATTAAAAAAGATAGTTAATTATGTTAACATGGACAAATAACATTAAAATTTTGTTATTTGTCTTTTTTTTTACAAAATATAAAAAATAAAAAGGTTTCTTTATTTTTTTTTGCATAAAACTAACATATTTCTTTTAATATTTCAAAAAAATAATCTCATCATATTATATTTTTGCTTTCAAATATATAGTTTTTACCTATCATTCAATATCACAAAAAATAAAAAAAGACTGTAGTTTCCTACAGTCTAAATTAAGTTATTATTACTTGCCTAATTCATCATTATTTTGCTCTGCAGTTTGTGCAAAATCTCTAAGTTGATTAAGTCTTGCCCTTTCTTCTGAACTAAGTTCCATGTTCTTCAAAAATTTATAATACACATCAAGGTCCTTTCTATGTGCATGGTCATCACCTTTAACAAAATAGTGATGTATAAACTTAGCCAACTTTTTCAACTCTTCTGGTGTAACAAAACCATATTCTGCTGATGGAGCATAATATGTAAATGGTTTAAAGCGTCTTTGTGTGTCAGGTTGAACAGCGAGTTCAAAAGCTTTTTTAACATCATTTATGTCGAGCGCAAGTCGTGCTTTTTCACCATCTTTTGTTGGGACAACATAATATTTGTCATGAAATTTAATAAGCAAACGATAATGATTTGAAATTAAATCAGCTTGCATTGGAGTATCATAGTCAAATTTGCCACCAACTCTCGTTGCACTATATAACTTTCCAATATAAAGTTTACTTACTAAATGCGCCTCTTGTGTTGGGTCTTTTGGTAATTTAAATAAATCTAATAAATTCATTTCTTTTCTCCTTAGTTTTACGACAATATAATAACATAAATGATAAAACTTGTCAACCTGTAAAATTTTTTAAAAAAGACATTGCATTTAATTTAAAAATTTTTTCAATTTCTATTTTTGAAAAACCACTTTTTTTAAGCATATCTATTAAATTTGATATGTGGCTATAATTACACAAATTTTTTGCCAAATCAGTTGTCCCATAAAAATCGCTCCCAATCGCTAAATTATCACAACCATATAATGTTACAAAATGTTCAATATTTTTAACAATATCCAACATTTTTACTTTGTTTTTTGATATATATTTACCCACGAAATAGAAACCAATTAAACCATTTGATTTTACAATTTGCTTAATTTGTTCATCACTTAAATTCCTATTGTCGCAAACAACACTTTTAAAACCAGTATGAGAACAAAACATTGGTTTTGTTGTTATACTTGCTAAATTGAAGAAACTTTTTTCATTCATATGAGCACAATCTACAAGTATATTGTTTTTTTCTAAAAATTTTACTAACAATTTACCTTTTTGTGTTAAAGACGCTTCGCTGTAAGCACCGCCACAAAATTTATTTTCATAATTCCAACATAGCCCACAATAAAGAGGACGAATATCTAAAATATTCTCTTTTTTATTGTCGTCAAAAAAACACATATCTTCTATACATATAAAATTATTTTCAAGAACATTTATTTTTTTTAAATATTTTTTAGTTTTTTCTATAAAATTTATTGGATTTTCTAACTCCGTTGTCCAAATTGGCGAACATAACAAATGGAGATAACGCTGATTATTTTTTAAATAATCAAAAACTTGTTTGTCATTTAATTCAGTTAAATAATCGTTGTGTAAATCTATTATTTTCATAAAGCACCATATTTTTTTATAATGTTTTTTAACATTTTATACTGATTTTTATAAATTATATCAATTTCACTCAATTTTATTGGATGTTTTAATTTATCGCTTCCAAGTTCGATTGTAAAACTTGGAATTTTTAAACTATATGATAAATAATCACTTAGTCCGCCAGTGCTACCTTTTGACTGAATTATTTTATATTTTAGCGGTTTTGCAATATCTTTTGCAATTTTTTTTGCATTTTTTATTTCTTTTTTATTTAATTTTTCAAAACCATAATAAACTACATTGCCCTTACTGTGATAGGCAATAGACATATAAAAATTTTTATTTTGTATAAAATTTAACAAATTTTTATTTTCTATTTCACTATTTGGATATTCTCCAACATATCCACTTGAACTTGGAAAAAAAGAAGTGAACTTGCTTTCTCCCCACATCGCATTAAAATTTACATTGAGATCCACTCCTCTTGCGTTTGCTTTCCATAAACTAAAATCCTGGGAATTATTGTTTATTCTATACAATAAATTTTTTAATCCACAATCGTCAATAAAGTTTATACCTTCTAAAACAATTCTCACCCCATCAGGATTAACAAGTGGTATAAAATAACATCCAGTTGTGAAATTGTACTCTTTTATTAAATTTAAAACCACTTTGCAAGATATATATTCCCTTGCATGCATAGACGCAGTAATTAAAAGCTGTTTGCCATGATAACTGCCCTTATGAAAAGCATGCAAGTCTTCACCTAAATAACTCTTTCCATATACTTCATGATCTATATTCTTTTCTTTAATAAGTGATTTAATTTCGGTACTTAAATTATTATAACTGTCCATAATTTAATTTATTAACACATTTTCTATAACTTTTTTAATCGCTTTTGCAACTTTTTGAGATTTTTCCTTATCCTTTCCTTCTACTGTTATTCTTATTACAGGCTCTGTTCCACTTGGTCTAACAATTATCCTTCCTTGCGAACCTAATAACTTTTCTTGTTTCTTTATTTCATTTGTAACAATAGTATTTTTTATAACTGATTTATCATTTGTGTTAACTTTTAACGAAACGGTTGAATACATAATCAACTGTTCGGCCTTTTTAAACAATTCTTTATCTTCCATAAAAATGTTAAGAAGATAAAGTGCAACAATTAAGCCATCACCAGTTGTTGTATAATCACTAAGTATCACATGTCCCGATTGTTCAGCACCAATGTGATAATGCTTTGACTTCATAAGTCTAGCAATGTACTTGTCTCCCACATTTGTTCTAAATAGTCTTGTGCCAATTTTTAATAGATATTTTTCAAGAGCTAGATTTGTCATAATCGTTCCAACTGCAAATTTTTCTTTTCTATATTTTGCAAGAATATATAAAATTCTATCCCCGTCAAGCACTTTAAGGTCTTTTGTTATACACATAATTCTGTCTGCATCTCCGTCAAAACAAAAACCTATATCGGCATTGCTTTTTTTCATATTGTTTATAAAAACATCTTCGTTTAAAACGCTTGCGTTTTCATTTATAACGCCATTTATATTTATACTTATAACTTCGGCATTAAAGTTTTTAAAAACCTTTTCAGCATACTGTGAAATTGCACCGTTTGAACAGTCAATAAAAATTTTTAAACCAGACAAATCTTTTGTACAAATAGTTTTTAAATGTTCAATGTATGCATCTTTTTCAACTTTCTTTATCTGTGCATTTTTTATCTTTTTTGGTAAAATTAAATATTTTTCGAGTGTTTTTTCTTGATTTTCGTTCAATTTATAGCCATTTTTATTAAATATTTTAATTCCGTTATATTCACTTGGGTTATGTGATGCAGTTATTACGACCCCATAATCAAAATCAAAAAACTTAGTTAAATATGCAACACCTGATGTTGAAATTATACCTGCATCATAAACTTCGCCACCACCAGTTTGTATTCCATTTGCAAGATTTTGCAAAATTACATTTCCACTTTCTCGAGTATCTCTGCCTATTAAAATTTTGACATTTTTACACATTTTAGTTAAAGCATAACCAATTTTTACACACAAATCATTTGTAAGGTCTTTACCATAAACGCCACGAATTCCGTCTGTACCAAAATATTTTAATGGACTCGAAAAATTTTGCATATATAAATTGAGTACACCATGTTTTGTTTCATTTCTTACTCTACCAATACAAAATTCTCCTTTCAAAACATCATCAGTAACCGTTGTTCCCGCCGCAATAAAACTTTCGTCTTCAATAATTACTGGGGCAATAATATTAGAGTTGCTTCCAATAAACACTCTATCTCCAACATAAGTTCTGTTTTTGTTTTTTCCAACAAAAAAAAAAAAAATAACTCCACAGCCAACATTTACATCATCGCCTATTTCACAATCACCAACATAACTTAAATGTGGAATTTTTGTTCGCTTTCCTATTTTTGCATTTTTAACTTCTACAAAATTTCCTATATGCACATTATCTAATAATATTGTATTTGGTCTTATGTGCGAATAAGGACCAATAGTCACATTGTTTTTTATTTCACTATTTTCTACTGTACTATCTATTATTTGAACATTATCACCGATGGTACTGTTGTATATCCTTGCGTTTATAATTTTACAGTTTTTACCAATCTTAACATCGCCACTTAAAATTGTTGTGGCATCTATTTTTGTGGTTTCATGTATATTTAAAATATCACTCATATTCACTCCATGTTTAATATATATGATTTATTTTACTTTTATGGTTAAACATCTTTTACAATACCACAATCGTTATACCGGGATTTAATTTGTTTAAATCTTCATCTCTGTAACAATCTTTAAGGTTTTCCAGTAAATTAAAACATTTTTGATTTGATAAATCCCACTCATTTCCAAGCAATATCTCTTTTATTTTTTTTTGTTTTATTTGATTTCTTAAAAATTTTCTAACAGCCAAACATATTGCTCCACCCGTGCCATGCGAACCATATCCATGTATAACTTTCAAAACTTTCACATTGGAAAGCTTGCAAATATTTATTTCTATATCTAAATTTGCAATAGCCTCGTCAACACTCGGAGAATTGGTTTTTAAATTGATAACTTTATAATCCATGTTATTATTATATAATAAAATACAAAAAATACAAAACAATGATATCTAATAAAAAAATCCAAGAATTTCTTGGATTATTTAGGTTCTATTATTTCTATTTGAGGTTTTTTCTTTTTTTCTTTAAAGACACAAACCAATATTAAAACAACAGCCAAAATTATTCCACACAACAACGCAAGAGCATACCACACATTTGTATTCGCTGTAATGCGCCAGGTTGAAATTTCTCTTGTGCTATTTTCAAGTGTTATGTTCCACTCATGATAGTATATTCCGTTTACAAATCTAACTAAATCTGCATCAGAGTGAAGTCTTCTTGAAGTTGTACCATATCTATAAATGTATGTTGTTGGAACTATTGTTTGTATAATTTCATCACTTAAATCAGTGTTTAATTTTAAAATCTCGCTACACCTATTTGTTATATATTCAGCAAATGAATTATATTCGTCAAATTCAGCATTTTGTCCAAATATTGTTTGACCTTTGCTTATAATTTTATTTGTAAAAAAACTATTTTCTACAATGCTATCATCTTTATTTAGTTCTGCTATTAAATCATTATAGTACATTCCATAATTAAAATAGTAATAATGAATAGCCGAAGCAAAAGAAAATTCGTAACTTATTCCGTTTAGTTGTCCTTCTCCTTTTAATTGTTCTCTCGTTGGACAACCCTGAATTAAAGCAATTTTATCTTGAGCACTAAGACCTTCATCTGTATTTACTCTAACTATAAAGTTATCATACATATTTAAATAGTTACTATCAAACACTTCTTTTATTTTATTAGACAAAACCAAGCAAGTAGCAATATCAACGCCATTATTATTAAGTTCTGTTGCAGAAAATGGAATATATAAACTTTGTGTTACACTACCATCATTGTTTTGAGTTATACCATATTGTGGAGGCACTGAGCAACCACTTAATAAAATTAAACAAAAACATAATAAAATAGTTAAAAATCTTTTCTTCATAAATTACCTTTATAACCGTTAATTAAATATTACAAATATATTTTATGCACAAAAATTTGTAATAACAACCAAACAAGAATAATATTAACATATTTATAAAAAAAATCAAAAACATAAAACAAAATAATAATGGATATTAAAATAATTGAAAATTTTTTTTAATAATTATATAATTGAAATGTAAAGATTGCCATTAAAAATATATGCTGATGTGGTGAAACGGCAGACACGCTAGATTCAGGTTCTAGTGCTCGAAAGAGTGTAAGGGTTCAAATCCCTTCATCAGCACCATAGAGAAAAAACTGCGCTTAGGCACAGTTTTGCATTAAATTGCAAAACATTGCGCTTTGGCGCTTGTTTTTTCTCTTCTATCGCGACCAGTCGAAAATGCTTTATTTTTAAAGCATTTTGTCGCGACTTTAATAGTCGTTTTTTATATGTTGTTATATATATTCTTATAATTTCAAAACTCTTTATTGTTAAATATTGTTTAATTACTGCGCTTTAATGCAGTTTTTTATTTGCCGTTTCACCACAGGGGCCCCCTAAAAGTACCAATGGAAACTTTTTGGGGAGAGGAAAAACCGAGCGAACAAGCGATACAATTTGCATTTTTGCAAATTTGAGCAATAAGCGAGAGTTTTGACGAGAAACGGCAGACACGCTAGATTCAGGTTCTAGTGCTCGAAAGAGTGTAAGGGTTCAAATCCCTTCATCAGCACCATAGAGAAAAAACTGCGCTTAGGCACAGTTTTGCAATAAATTGCAAAACATTGTGCTTTGGCGCTTGTTTTTTCTCTTCTATCGCGACCAGGCGAAAATGCTTTACTTCTAAAGCATTTTGTCGCGACTTTAATATGTGTTTTTAAAAATTATTTTTTGCTATAAAAACACAATCTTTATAACACTATGACCTTTTTTTATTAACTAAACATTTGCTTCCACTGCGCTTAGGCACAGTTTTGCATTAAATTGCAAAACATTGTGCTTTGGCGCTTGTTCTTTCTCTTCTCTCGCGACCAGGCGAAAATGCTTTACTTTTAAAGCATTTTGTCGCGACTTTAATATGTGTTTTAAAAATTATTTTTTGCTATAAAAACACAATCTTTATAACACTATGACCTTTTTTTATTAACTAAACATTTACTTTCACTGCGCTTAGGCACAGTTTTGCATTAAATTGCAAAACATTGTGCTTTGGCGCTTGTTTTTTCTCTTCTCTCGCGACCAGGCGAAAATGCTTTACTTCTAAAGCATTTTGTCGCGACTTTTTAAAAAAAATTGTGATTTTATTTTAATTTTTATTTATCATTTTGTTTTCTATGACAATTTCTGAAATTTAAAAAATAAAAATTTTAATGTTATATTAAAATATCAAAACTTTTTTAACAAAAAATTACATGCAATCATATAAAACTTATATGAATAAAAAAATATGTGTATATGCAATCGCAAAAAATGAAATAAAATTTGTTGAAAGATGGTTTAATTCAGTTAAAGAAGCTGACTATGTTTGTGTGCTAGACACAGGAAGCACCGACGGAACATATGAAAAATTAAAAGAATTAGGAATTATTACAAAACAAAAAAAATACGATTTTTTTAGATTTGACACAGCACGAAACGATAGCATGGAACTAATTCCTTCCGATGCAGAAATTTGCGTTTGTGTGGACATTGACGAGTTTTTTAACAAAGGCTGGAGCAAAATTTTAAAAGATAATTGGTCAAATGATACCACAAGAGCAAGATATAGATACACATGGAATTTTAATCCAGATGGAAGTGAAGGCGTTGTATTTTTGGCAGACAAGATACATAAAAACGGTTATTTTAAATGGGAACACCCTGTTCACGAAATATTAGTTCCTTGCACAAACAAGAACTATAAAACAATAGACTTGGTAAACATTCAACTCAACCACATGGCAGATAACACAAAATCCCGTTCGAACTACTTACCTCTACTTGAAGTATCCGTTAAAGAAAAACCTACAGATGACAGAAATGTTCACTATCTTGGTAGAGAATATATGTTTCATGGTCAATACGAAAAGGCAATCAAAACTCTAAAATATCATCTATCACTAAAAACTGCAACTTGGAAAGATGAAAGATGTGCCAGTTTAAGATATATAGCAAGATGTTATGGATATTTGAACAATGAAATTGAACAAGAAAAATATTTAATGCTCGCCCTACTAGAAGCTGACCACATCAGAGAACCGTACTACGAACTAGGCGTATTATATTACAATCAAAAACTGTATTTAAAAAGCGCAATATTTTTTAATGAGATGTTTAAAATAAAAGAAAGGTATTTGAGTTACATATCAGACCCAATATGTTGGGGAAGTTTGCCATACGATTATTTATCTATGTGTTATTATGAACTTAAAGATTATGATAAAGCTATTGAAAATGTAAATTATGCACTATTGTACAATAGCAGTAAACGGCTTTTAGATAACAGAGAATATTTTATAAAAATGAAAAACAAAACAAAAAAAGAAATTGTTTTGCCCGAATTTTTACAGTAAAAAACTCTACAAATAATGTAGAGTTCTTTCTTATAACCTATACACCCTCTATAATCATTTTATCTGCAACAAGTGCGATAAATTCGCCATTTGTTGGTTTATCGTTTGATGTATAAACCTTAAGTCCAAAAATTGAATTTATATTTTCTATTTTCCCTCTATTCCAAGCCACTTCAATAGCATGTCTTATTGCCCTTTCTACCTTACTTGAACTTGTGTCGAACTTCTCGGCAATTGCAGGATATAATTTTTTTGTAATTGAATTTATTATTTCTGGTTGATCAATTGCCATTTTTATTGCTTCCCTTAAAAATTGATAGCCCTTAATGTGAGCAGGTATTCCAACAGTAATAAATATATTTGATATTTTTTCTTCAAGTGCTCTGTTCTTTGGTTTTTGTTTTTCCTCTTTCTTTTCAGAAATTCCAAAGACATCTGTTATTCTTTGTTCAACAATTTCCATGCTTGTTGGCTTACATATAAAATAAGATGCTCCTTGATTCATTGCTTTTGAAACAAACCCTTCATGTGATAATGATGATACAATAATAATTTTTGGTCTGTTTATTCCCATTCTTTCAGTTAATTTATCCATAATAACAAAACCATCTAAATTAGGCAAAATGCACTCCATAAGAACAATATCTGGTTTTAATGCACAAATATCTATATATGCTTTTTGACCATCATCACTTGAACCAACTATCTCATAATTTTCCTTTGTTTCAAAATATGAAATTGCTTTATTTTTAAAATCTGTGTTATCTGCAATATATAATTTTATTCTTCTTCTGTTTGAATTATTTAATGTTTCCATTTGTGCTCCTTTGTTATGTTTTTTTCACTTTTTCATCATAACACAACAAAAGATAACATAAAAGAAAATTGATTT
This sequence comes from uncultured Clostridia bacterium, assembly GCA_944377435.1. GTDB lineage: Bacteria > Bacillota > Clostridia > Christensenellales > UBA1242 > UBA5893. Next base: position 25,043 of record CALWEY010000008.1, read on the forward strand.
AAGAAAAAACACTTTAATTATCACAAATTGCAAATGATGTTATCTTTTTGTCGATTTTTATTCTATTTGTTTGTTAATATTGACATTTTTTAAATTTATTTTGAATATTTTATATAAATATTATATAAATATTTTTATAAAGGTGGGCTATGGAAAAATATAATAACGAACTATTAACTCCCGAAAACTATGAACATATAGCAAAAGAAAATAATAAATCAATTAAAAAAAATATTAAATTTGTAGAAATAAAAATTGACGACAATAAAAAACAAGAATTAATAAATGAAATTTCTACAAATTCAAACATCATATCAAACTGTTTAACCTATTTAAAAAAATGCTATTTAAAATCAAACAAAAAGAGTTTGTTAAATAATATTTGCGACAAATTTAATAAACACAAACATTTTGTTGAAACAATAACAACAAATAAATCACAACAAAATTTGATAGGCAAAAATTATTGTGCTTGCCTTGTAATAATAATACAAAGTTGTACAAAATCTATAAACAGCATTTGCAAAATAAAAGATTATTTAAATGAAGAACAAACAGAAAACTTTTTTTGTCAAATAGAAAACTTGATATGTATTATTAACTATGCAACTCAAATGTTTGGCGTTTGCAAATATAGAGAATAAACTAAATCAAAAAAACTAGCAAAACTGCTAGTTTTTTATCACAAAACTTATTTATATGCAACAAACATTTTCAAAAGTATTTAGTTTCCACTTTTGTCTATATTAAAATTTTCAGAGCACAACCTGTCTATCAATTTATCAAATTGTGTGTTCATATAATTATTAAATTCTTCTAATGTCATATTACCACTCCATATTATTGATTTTATTCATAGTTTGATCTTTATCGTTTTTACTTGAATTAGACACCTTTTCTATGCGTTTTATTGTTTCTTCTTTAATTTCTTTATAAATTGTTTTTAGTTTTTGATTGAACTGTTCTTTTATTTCATTTGGAACATGTTGTGTGTAACCAGAATCTTGACAAATTTCGTTAAATTTTTTTGTCAATTTCTTTTTTATAATATCTAACAATGCCTTTCTAAGTCTTAAATTTAAAAAAACATTATCTGGCAAGTTTGATTTTTTAATTTTTCCTGTAGCGTAAAGTACAAGTGCTTTTCGGCAATCTTGCAAATCTTTGTTTAAATCACTTGGTTTTAAAATTTTTTCATCAATAAAATTTTTTGTATTTACATTATTTACTATGCGCTGGTTAATAATATCTTGTGGAATTGCCGTTATTTGATCTTTTGTAAGTTTTAACAAAGTACCACCATTTGCAACATAAAAATCAATAGTTATTTGAGGAATAGATTTAATTTGTT
>CALWEY010000009.1 GCA_944377435.1 uncultured Clostridia bacterium
GTTTACAATTGAAGCAAATAGTTTGCATGTTCGTGCAAGGTAAGTCATTAGCCGTTCTTCAGCTTCACCATAGCTACATCTTGGCAAATCGCTTATGCTTCCATCTGTTGTAAGAACTATACCTATGCTGGAATGTTCAGTTATAACTTTTTTTGTCCCAATTTCTGCAGCCTCTTCAAATGGCATTTCTTTTTCGCTCCATGGCGTTTTTACAAGTCGTGGTTTGTCATTTTCTGTATGTCCCATTGCACCACTTATTAAATAACCGACACAATCAACCATTCTTACTTTTAAATTGACATTATCAACATTTATACTAACTGCCTGTTCTGGAACAAACTTTGGCTGTGTTGTCATTATTGTTTTCCCTTCTGCACTTTGTGGCAATTCATCTATTGCCCTTTCCTTTGTTTGTTTGTTATCTATATTTGGAATAACTAGGTTTTGCATAAAACGAGATATAAACATGGATTTTCCACTTCTAACCGGACCAACAACGCCTATGTATATATCGCCGTTAGTACGCTTTTTTATATCTTCATATATTTCAAATCTTTCCATACGACCTCCGATTGTTCGTTAGTTTAATTTATGCACTGTTTTTATGTAATATGATTACTTAATGAATGATATAAAAATTTTTTAAAAAAAATAGAACATATGTTTTGTTTTTTATTTTTTATGTGCTATAATGTCATTGTTTAAGGAGAAAAAATGAAACAATATTTAGTGTTTGGAATTTTTTTATTTATATCTCAAAAGAAAAAAACAACTGCAAAAGAAATTGCAGACAATTTTGAAATAAGCAGTAGAACAGTTTATAGATATATTGATGAGCTTTGCATGGCAGGAGTTCCTATTATATCGGAATGTGGGAAAAATGGTGGACTTTATATTTCGCCATCATTTACACTTGAAAACTCTATATATTCTACTTATATAAAATCAAAAAAAACACTGTAGAAGTGTTTTTTGTTGAATATTTATACATTATTTTGTATATTTATTTAGTTGTTGCCCTTTAAAATCGCTTAAAACACTTGATGTAAAGTTATATTTATGCATGATGTTTTGAGCGTGCTTTTCTTTTGCCAAAGTTATTAGTTTGTCAATAAGTTCAAAAAATTCAACATTTTTGTCTTTCCATAGATAAAAAGCAAGCGAGCCCGGAACAGTGTTTATTTCATTTACATAAACTTTATTATTTTTGTCAACCATAAAATCTATTCTAACAACACCACTAAGGTCAAAGATTTTAAACATCTTTTTTGCTAATTCTTCTATTTCAGTTTTTACTCTATCATCTAAATTAGGATTTAGAATTTTTGTGTTTGTTTTATTTTTTTGCTGATACTTATCTTTAAAATTTAAAAAATCTTGCCAATTTATTGGTTGTTCCATGCTGGAAAGTTCACAATCTTCGTTGCCAAGGCACGAGATATTTATCTCTTTAAAGTTTTCAAGGCACTCTTCTATTATCACTCTCTTATCGTAACAAAGTGCAATTTCTATTGCATCACACAGTTCTTGTTTATTTGTTGCCTTTGTTATCCCTATACTACTACCTAGATTTGATGGTTTAACAATTAAAGGAAATGTCATTTTTTCTAAAATATTAAAAACACACAAATCTTTATTAAGGTTGTAATCTTTTTGAGTTATATATGTGTAATCAACACAAGGAATCTTGTTTGCCACGAAAACATCTTTCATGATTATTTTGTCCATACACAAACTGCTTCCTAAAATAGCCGACGAAGAAAGTGGAATATCACACAAATTCATAAGTGCCGAAAGAGTTCCATCTTCCCCATTTATTCCATGCAAACAATTTATTGCACAATCAATTTTATATGTTTTTTTAAAAATTTTGCCAATTTTTACTTTGCTTTGACCAAACAAAAAATCAACTTTTTTAAATTGCTTTATTTCTTTTGTATATGTTTTTGGATTTAAGTAGTCTTTTACAACTACAAAATTATTGTTTTTAGTTTGATAAATTGGAAAAACATTATATTTGTCTTTATTTATATTTTTTAAAGTTTGAATTGCTGTTATGACAGAAATATCATGCTCTACACTTTTACCACCATAAAATACTAATATATTTTGCATTTTTACCTCAGTTATATTAGTATTCAGGCACGACAAAAATTGTTAACTAAATATAATTATCTGGCAAGTCATTTTCAAATAAAATAACATCGCCTTGTTTTACAATGCTTTTTAATTTGTCTTTTGCATCATCTAAACTTTCAACAAACAATACATTGTTTTCATCAAAATTTCCCTTTTTCAGCCCACTTAAAAGTGCATCTTTATTTGTTACATTAACAATTATAACTTTATTTGCAACTGTTGATATCTCTCGACCCAAATTCTCGTTTGCAATGTATTGTTCTTCGCCAAGTTCAACAAGTCCCGGTGTAACAACAATTTTATCGCCGTCAAAAAGTTTTAATGTTTCCATAGAAGCCATGCTACTTTCTACAGACGCATTATAAGAATTATCTATTATTGTTAGACCATTTTCACTAATTAGTTCCAACCTATGAGCAACAGGACGAAGCGAACTTATTGCTTCTTTTATTTGTGTTAAGTTCACACCGAGTTTATATGCAAGACCAGCTGACATTGCAATATCTTCTAAATTATGCTTACCTAAAAGTTTTGTTTCACACTGTACAGTTTTATTATCAATTACAAGGTCAAAAGTTGAACCACTATTTGATGCTTTTATATTTTTAATATTTGCAAACAAATTGTCGCCATTGAGTCCACACAATATTTTATCAGAGTTGCACTCTTTATACATTTTTAAACAACCTTCGTTGTTTGCATTAAAGCACACTATTCCATCGGTTATTGCCTGCATAAGCTCTTTTTTTGCTTTGTATACATTTGCCTCTGAGCCAAAAGTTGCAAGGTGTTGATTGCCAACACTTGTAATTATTGCATGTTTAGGGTTTATTAGTTTGCACAAATAACTTATATCGCCAATTTGTCTTGCACCCATTTCGGCAATTAAAACTTCATGCTCTGGTTTTAAATAGGAATTTACAACTTTTGTTAGTCCCATTGGAGTATTAAAACTATGTGGACTCATGCACACATTATATTTTGTTGCAAGCATTACATTTAAAATGTGTTTTGTTGTAGTTTTCCCATAACTGCCTGTTATTCCAATTTTTATTAAATTATATAATTTTTTTAATTTTTTCTTGGCCTTAGAAATGTAAAACTGTCTAAACAAAAGTTCCATTGGAACACAAATAAAGTGACAAACAGGAACTGTTACAGGTAAAAATATAGGTGTTAGGGCAATTATTCCAAATTTTACAAAAGGCACATATTCACTAAAAATAGCAATCAAGCAAAATGTTATTATTGTCATAACTAAAAACACAACAAAAGTGAGTCTGTTCATTCTTTTTGTTTGTTTTAGTGGTGTTTTATTGGGAACTTTAAACACATTTATAATAAAAACAGTGCAAAAATAAAAATAGAAAATAAGTCCAACATACGAATAATATTCACCATAACCATCTAGAAGTGCATTGGTTACCAAAACGCAAGCAATCGACAAAAACGAAAGCATTGTTAATCTTCCCACATAACTTGCTTTTGTTTCTTTTAGCCATGCTCGGTAACCATTTATTTTGTAGCCACTTAGCTGAATGACATGCAAAAATCTTGCTGACAAAAAGCACATTATGACACCATTTATTGCAGAAAGCACAACTGCAATGATTAAATGTAAATTATTTCCATCAAAAAAACCCATATTTTATTCCTTTATAAATATTAAACAATCTCTAATAAATTCTTCGCTGTTTTGTATATATGCAAAGTGTCCACAGTTTTTATATATTTTTAATTTAGAATTTTTAATAAGTTTATTATATTTTTTTGCCATGTAAAGTGGTGTTTCTTTATCCTTGTTCCCATATACTAAAAGCGTTTTGCACTTTATATTTTTTGCTAAGTAAGATAAATCTTCACTAACTATGTTTGAAAAAGTTTTTTTCATCACAGCACTTAATGTAATATAGTCTTTTGACCCAACAACAGCATTTTTATTAAAAGTTTTTATTGTTTTATATTTTAATTTGCGCAAAAATAACTTAATTTGCCTAGGTCTTATTCCTGCCCCACCAGTTATAATTAACCTACTAACTTCATTATACTTACTTGCAAGATAAATTGCAACTCTTGAACCAAAAGAATGACTAACAACAACATATTTATCAACTTTTAATGTTTTTAATATTTCTTTAACTGCTTTTGCATAGTCTTCAACACACCACGGAGACTTTGGCTCTTCACTTTTGCCAAAAGGTGGAAAATCTATCAATATGTTGTTTGCTTTAACATTGTTTGCCATAAACAAAAAACTGTTTATATTTCCACCCCAGCCATGAAGGTATACTATATTTTCTGTGCCACTACCCACAACTTGATAGTTTATAAGTGTATCTTTATACTTTAAATTCATATATCTATTTATGAATTGTTGTGATTATTGTTGCAAATTGAAAAACATAATAATAGCTGTGTCTTTATCTTTGTAGTAGTTTAATCGTTTTGAAATTACTTTAAATCCAAGTTTATTATACAAATTATAAGCAGTTATATTTTTTGATTTAACTTCAAGTGATACACTTTTCTTTTGATTTAGTGCATATTTTTTTATTTCTTCAATTAAACTTGAAGCAAAACCTTTATTTTTATGTTCTTTTTTTGTTGCTATACTTAAAATGTTTATATCGTCAACAGTTTCTAACGCAATTATATAGCTTGTTATCTCATTGTTTAAAAATGCACCTAAACAAATATAGTCTTTATTGTTTAAACAGTCTTTAAGTTGACTTAATGAATAACTTTCTTCACAAAACTCGGAAAAAGAAATTTTATATATTTCATTTAAAAAACTTTCATCAATTTTTTTTATTTGCATTTTCAAGTCCTATTTCAGCTTGTGATTTTCTAAGATATATTGGCAAAAGTTTGTTTTCTTCTGTGAACTCATTATTTTTTATTTTGCAAAGAGCAAGTGACATAAGTGCTTGTGGCGTAAATTCTATTTGGTTTGTGCTAATGTCCAAATTATCTGATTTTAGTCCAACAATAGTGCCATTTAATTCGTTTATATTATCGCCCGTAAGCATTTGTGGTTCTGTTATTCTCTCACCTTTTTCATTGTATTTGCAAACGAATATGTTTCCACTAAGTGCATCAATAATACACCAAAATTCTTTTTTTGTATTTGTTTGTGCAAATATGTGTGCCATAAGGTCTAATGAACAAATCGAAACTAATTTAAGGTTTTTGTTTGCCATGTACATGCCCTTAACAAGTCCAACACCAATTCTTATTCCTGTAAAAGAACCTGGCCCAACAACAACTGCCATTGTGTCTATATCTTTAATACTGACATTATTTCTCTTTAATAAATTATCCGTGCAAACAAGCACATTCTCACTTTGCTTTGCACTGCTTTCTAGTGAAACAAAATCTTGTTTGTCATCATAAAATAACGCAACATCGCTATTTGAAAATGCTGTATTTAGTGCTAAAACTTTCATTTTACCCAACCTTTTACGCCAATTTGAATTTTTCTTGTGTTGTCATCTATTTTTATAAAATTGATTTCAACATGAAGTGCTGGCAAAAGCCCTTTAACATTTTCTGCCCACTCCACAACACATATACCCTTTAATTTTCTTAAATCAAAATACTCCATAAAGCCAAGTTCCATTGCTTCTTCTTTGCTTGAAAGTCGATACATATCAAAGTGGTATAGTGGCATTCTTCCGCTTGTGTACTCATTCATTATTGTAAATGTTGGACTTGTAACAAGTTCGGTTATTCCCAGTCCTTCACAAAAACCTTTTGTAAAGGTTGTTTTTCCTGCTCCAAGGTCGCCCACAAGTGAAATAACAACTGGCGATTTTATACTTTGAGCATAACTTTTTGCAATATTTTTTGTCTGCTCTTCGCTGTTTGAAATTACTTCTATTTGCATTTTATCTCCTTAAAGACTAGTCTAGCACTTTTATGATCGTTTGTAAACTTGATAAATGCAAATGTTATATTGTTATTTTATTAAAATTTTTTTATTTTTTAAACAATATTTTATAACTAAAAAACTTAAAATAAAACCAACTAAAAGCCCTGCAACTAAATCTGTTAAATAGTGTTGTCCAAAATACATTCTTGAAATTGCCACAAATATTAAATATAAACTAATTAAAAAAATATATATAATCTTTTTATATTTTTGTTTGCAATTTTTTAGTATATAAAAAATTAAAAATACTGCAATAGTCGTTGCACAAACCATATGCCCACTTGGAAAACTTTTGCCAAGCGCCTGTGCTGTGTTTAGTATGCTATCGCTTATTTCATATGGTCTTGGTCTATTTATTATTATTTTTAATACATAATTTATAACAACATTAAAAATAACAGTTAAACCAAAACAATTTGCATATTTTTTATTAGAAAAAAAATATAAAAAAATATAAATAATTAAAGCACCAACAATGCTTGCAAAAAAACTAAAAATATAGAAAAACACATCAAAAAAACCATTTTGAAGTGATTGAATATATTCTATTATACTAATTTCCCATTGCATAAATATAGTATAACAAAATTATAACAAAAATAAAACAAATTGTTTCAATAAAAATTTTGTGTTATATTTTTAAATTAAATATATTTTATTATTTAATTTTTAATCTGTTTTGGACTTTACTCTTTTTAGAAAAATAAGATAATAAAACAAATATACTCACTAAAATTAAAATTGTAATTATCACGACAAGGTACATTGTCAAAACACTAACATTATGTCCAAAAAAGTTTAAATTTACATCAAATGATTTTTTTAAATTGCTAATAACACTTTGCCCTACACCTTGTTTATCTAATTCTTTAAAAACACCATTCAATAGATGCGTTCTAATTAGTCCTGTACCATAAGTACCCGGAAAAAACATTAAAATATTTTTAATACCTTCCCCAAATTGTGATAAAGGAATATATGCACCACATATAAAACCATACATAGAACTAACCAAAGATGAAACCGCACTAATTGCACCTTGACTCTTTAAAAACATACACACAAGCGAAGATATAGCCGTTCCAAACATAACTAGCAAACTAATATCTACCATTGACAACAAAATATCAATAAAAGAGACATAAAAACCAACAAAAGAAAGATATATTAGTCCTACAAAAAACGCAATATAACAAACAATTGCAGTAACAAAAAAAGTAGAAACATAATAACTTAAATTTAAAACAGAATTTTTTACAGGGGTCATTATTAAATCTTTATAACTTCCATAAACCTTATCTTGAACCATTATCATGTTGGCACAAAATGCAACAGTTATACAACTAGTTGCTAAAATGGACGAAATCAACCAACCCCCTGCAAAACCATTAAAAATTGAAGATGATAATTGTGTATCTTGTGGTAATTGCATTTTTATAGTGTCTATGTAAACATTTTTTAAAAAAGTAATAAACAACAACAAAAGGATTAAAGGTGTGATAAGAGAAGTAAAGAAAACACCTTTATCTTTAAAATATATTTTTGTATTCCTTTTTACGAGAGTCCAAAATTTCATAAAACTTTCTCCTTTAATGTTTTACCTGTAACTGCTAAAAACACATCATCCATATTACCTTTTATTATTTCGTAATTTAAAAATACATCAGGATTATTTTTAATTAAATCAGTTGCACATTTTGTATTTGGAATAGAAATTTTATAACCACCAACAATTTTTGTAAAAGAATACCCTAATTTTTCAACAATTTCATCTTTTGTATCATACAATAAAATAAAATCGTTCGTATATTTATTTTTTAATTGTATTGGTGTTCCTTCCCCAACGACTTTGCCTTTATCAAGAATAACAACATAATCTGCATCTTTTGTTTCTTCCATATAATGAGTCGTTAAAAAAATTGTAGTGTTATTGTCTTTTCTTAATTGATTTATAACTGACCACACAGTTTGCCTAGTTTGAGGATCCAAACCTGTTGTTGGTTCATCTAAAATCAATATTTTAGGATTGTTTAATAAAGCTCTTGCAAAATCTATTCTGCGTTTTTCTCCACCCGAAAGTTTACCATATATTTTATTTAACAAGTGCTTAATATTTAATAAATTATCCAATTCCACAAGTTTAGCTTCAAACTGTTTTTTAGTTAAATTGTATAAAACAGCTCTTGAAAACAAATTATCTTTTACAGTTAAAACTTTATCTAATGAAGAGTTTTGAAAAACTATGCCTATTTTTGACTTAATCTTGTCTAAATCATTATCAATATTTACCCCATCAATAAAGATTTCTCCACTATCTTTTTTTAAATGACCACACATTATTGATATTGTTGTACTTTTTCCAGCACCATTTAATCCCAAAAAAGCATACAATTGTCCACTTCTAACATTTATACTTAAATCATTGACTGCTTTTACATTACCAAAGCTTTTGTATAAATTTTTTATTTCTATGATGTTTTTCATATGTTCTCCTTTTTGAAATATCAAATTGTAGCACATTAAAATATAAATTTAGTTATTTTCAATTTTATATACAATTTATTTTTATCATTTATTATTTCTTTTTTATTATTGCTATTCCGTCGCCTTTATCTAAAATTTGCGTTTCAACTTCGTTATCGTTTTGAATGGTTAAAATAAACTTTCTTAAATTTACAACAATTGTTCTAAGTTTATGCTTTACAAACTCTGGACCTTTTACTAAGCCATGAAAATAAACATTATCAGCTAATATATATCCACCCTTATTTAGTAATTTTTTTAAATCTTCATAGTAAAAAATATACTGTCCCTTGGGTCCGTCTAAAAAGATTAAATCATATTTTTCGTTTAATTCTTTTATAACATTTTTTGCATCACCTAAAATTTGATTTACCCTGTCTGTTAAATTTAAAATTAAAAAGGTGTTTTTTGCCATATTAAAAGATTGTTCATTTATTTCTATTGTTGTGAGAACGCTATTTGGACAATTTAAAAGCATCATAGAACCAGAATAACCAACAGCAGTTCCTATTTCTAAAATTTTTTTAGGCTTTTGTTGTTTACAAAACTCAATTAAAAAATCACACCCATCATCTTTTATAATGGGAATGTGATTTTCTTTTGCTACGCTTTTTATTTTTTCTAAATATTCCATTATCCTAAAATTATTACTGTTAAAATAACAGGTCTTCTTTTTGTTCTTCTAAATATAAAGTTTGAAAGCGTCTTTTTAACAAGTTGTTTAATTTCGTTTTGTTCCATTCCTTTAAGGTCATAACTCTTTAAAAGTTGACTTAAACACTGTCTTGCATCTTGATTAAAATCATCTGCTTCATCGTTGTAAACAACGCCACGAGTTATTATAAACGGATCAGAAAGAAGTTCGCTTGTTGATTGTGTCATATTTACAACTGCAACACAAACACCCTCTTCACTTAGTTGCTTTCTATCTCTTAAAACTGCACTAGACAAATCTCCAACACCTGAGCCGTCAACAAGTCTTAGTCCTGCTTGAACATATCCACATGTTTTAATAGAATTTTTAGACATTTCAACTTGCATTCCAAGTTCTGGAAGTATTATGTCTTTTGCATTCATTCCAAGTGCCATTGCAAGTTCTTTATGTCGTTTTAAATGTCTATATTCGCCATGAATTGGCATAAAGTGTGCAGGCTTTACGAGTTTGTGTATAATTTTTATTTCTTCTTGACAAGCGTGACCTGATGCGTGAACATCTGCAAGTTCGTCATATATGACATCCGCTCCTTTTTTATACAAAGTGTTTA
>CALWEY010000010.1 GCA_944377435.1 uncultured Clostridia bacterium
TATTGCATTGATTATGTACTTGCACAAAAATTTAATATATCTGTTTCCATAGATAATTTTAAACAACTTGAAGAACTTGCATCTTTAAACAAAGATATTAAAATTCATTTAAAAATAAACACTGGAATGAATAGATTTGGAATAAGAAATTATAAAGAATTTATTAAAATGTTAAATTATATAAATTTACATAAAAATATAATAATAGAAGGAATATACACACATTGTTTTAACACTAAAAATGAAAAAATTACCAATAAGCAAATAAAAATATTTAAAAAATATGTAAAAACAATAAAAAAATACAAAAATTCTTGCATTGTTCATATTGGTGGAAGCGGTATGATTTTTTATAAAAAATTAAATTTTGTTGATTTTGTACGGGTAGGTATAAGCCTTTTTGGGTATTCATGTGATTTAACAAAACCAATTATGCGAATAGAAAGTAAAATTATAAAAATCTTTACAGTAAATAAAAATGAATATATTGGTTATGATTGTTATTTTAAAACATGCAAGAGAATGAAAATTGGAATTGTGCCTTTTGGATATGCAGACGGAATGATTCGACAATTTCAAAACAATATGAAAGTATATATAAATGGAAAAGTTGCAAAGATTGTTGGAAAAATTTGCATGGATGTTTTTATGGTTGATGTAACAAATATAAATGTTTATGAAAATGATGATGTTGTTGTTTTTTATGATGCTTCTTATTGGGCACAAAATAGTGGGTTAAGTGAATATGAAATTTTGACTGGATTAAACAACAGTAGAACTAATTTATATATAGAATAGTTGAAAGTTTAGCGTTTTTTTGTTAGAATGTTTGCATGAGAGTAATAGCAGGAATATATAAAGGTAAAAAGTTAAGTTCACCGATAACAACAAATATTCGGCCAACGGGAGATAAGGTTAAACAAGCAATATTTACAAAACTACAATTTTTTGTTCAAGGGGCAACTGTTTTAGATTTATTTAGTGGTAGTGGTGCGCTTGGTATTGAAGCCATTAGCAGAAATGCAAAAGAAGTAATTTTTGTTGATAGCAATATAAATAGTGTAAAACTTACTAAACAAAATCTAAAAAACTTAAATGTTGATGCAAAGGTAATACATGCTGATTACAAAACTGCACTTAATAGTTTTAAAACAAAGTTTGATTTAATTTTAATTGATCCGCCATATGCTAGTGGTTATTATGAAGATTGTTTAAAAATTATTTATGAAAAAGATTTGCTTTGTGATGAGGGCGTAATTGTTTGTGAGCGTGATAGGCAAAAAAATATAGAATGTTCGTTTTTTGAAAAATTTGATACAAAAAATTATGGAACAGTTAGTGTTGATTATTATAAGAAATTGAACTCTTGAAATAAAAATTATTTAATTTTATGAATGTGTTTTTTTAAAAAAATTGATTAAGATAAAATTTCTAATTGTTAAAAAAATATTCATAATAACAAAAAACAAGATAACATTGATTGTATAAAATTAAAACATAAACACTTAAACTATTTTTTTAAGTTAAAAATATTTGAGTAATTTAAAATAAATGTGTTATCATGTACATATATGAGTATTTATTTTATATTGTCGCAAGTTTTTGGTTGTTTTGCACTTATAGTTGGTGTGTGCTCTTATTTTTTAACGGAAAGAAAAAAATTCTTTTTGCTGAGTATAATTTCAAATGTCTTTTATGGATTATCTTTTGCAATAGTTGGGGCATTTACAGCAGGAATAAACACCTTTGTTAGCATAACTAGAAGTACATTATTTTTTTTCTTGGCCAAATATAATAAAACTCCACAATGGTGAATTTTGCTTATTTATGCACCGATTTATATGACCGTTGGTATAATTTTTTATGATAACTATTTAGATATTATTCCAATGATAACTCCAATTATTTTTACTGTTTCTATAATGTGTAGGAATATGCAAACAATGAAAAAAATTATGCTTTTTCCTAACATATTTTTGATTTTTTATGCTCTTATGAACAAGGTGTATCCAACTGCAATCTTAGACTTTTTAGATGTTACCATGCTTGCTGTTGCAATAATAAAAAATTATTATGCGACTAACAAAAATATACAATCAAAAAAATTTCAAAAGACCTAAAATAATTGTTTTGTAATTTTGTTTATATTTTAAGAGCAAATTTATTTGTTAAACATTTTTTAAAAGAGTTTTAACAATATAATAATAAAAAAACCACAAGCAATGTGTGGTTTTTTTTACTATGAATTAACTAAAATTTAAAATGTCTTTTTGTTTTTTAATAATTCATTGTATTTTTTTTCATATAATTCCTGAGAAATCAATCCCTTTCTTTTTTGAGTTTTTAATAAATTTACTTGTTTTTTTGTTTCATTATCTAAATTTAAGTTTTTATTATGTTTTTTTCTCTTAAACTGAGGCTCTTCATCTTTGTTGTCATCTTTTGAAAATGCACAAACAATTAGAAGTATTGCAATGATAATATCAAAAAATAACATTAAAATTGATAAAATTTTTAAAATTATAGTGTTTTTATAGTAATTTTCTTTATTTTGGTAAAATTTTTTATTGAAGTAGAACAAACAAAACCCATAAATAATTACAAACAAGCAAAAATGCAATGGTAATAAAATATAAAAATTTATATAAATTGGAATGTTGTACATTTCTGCAATATAATAAAAATTGTCAATATTTGGTAAAATTGTAATAAATGAAATTAGATAAGCAACAAAGCTTATTATTTGTAATATGCTACACGCTTTTAAAATTGTTTTTTTACTTCCTAAATTCATTTTTGCTCCTTATTTATTAAAATTAGCATACAAAAAAAATTTTGTCAAAATTATATGCAAATTTATAAAATAATGCTAAACTATTTGAGCAGGAGTAAAAATGAAAAAAATTGTTGTTATTACGGGTGCTAATAGTGGCGTTGGATTGGCACTTAAAGAAAGGTTTGTTAAAGACGGAAATGTTGTTATTTCGTTAGACAAAAGTGCTGTTACAAATGGTATGACGGAATTTAATTGTGATGTTTCAAACGAAGAACAAGTTTTGCAAGTTTTTGATGTGATTGGAGAAAATTATAAAAAAATTGATGTTTTAGTTAATTGCGCAGGTTACGCAGTATTTGGTGCTACTGAACTTATTGAAACGCAAAAGGCAAAAAGTATGTTTGATGTCAATTACTTTGGCATTTTAAGTTGTGTTAAAGGTGCATTAAAATATATGCAAAAAGGTTCAAAAATTTTTAACATTAGTTCGGCTTGCTCTATATTTGCTGTTCCTTTTAGAACACATTATAGTGCATCAAAAGCTGCTGTGAGTATGCTTTCATATGGACTTAGAATGGAACTAAAAGAAAGTGGTGTTGATGTTGTTTGTATAAATCCCGGAGATATACGAACAAATTTCTCTAAAAATAGAGTAAAAACTATCGAAACAAATTTTAGGTATGGCGATAGAATTGCAAAAAGTGCAAAACAAATAGAAGATAGAGAATCTAAACGCATGACATTAAAATATGCTAGCAAAAAAATTTATAAAATTTTAAATAAAAAAAGAACAAAACCAATGTATATTGTTGGAAATCAAATAAAATGGTTAAATTTCTTTAATAGAATTTTTCCACTTAGTGTTATTTTGTCGGTAACAAATAAAAAATTATAAAATTGGATGTTAAAATGAAAAAAGTAGTTATTATTACAGGTGCTAGTAGTGGAATAGGTTATCAAACGGCCTTATTTTTAAACGAAAAAGGCTATAAAGTTTATGGCATATCAACAAGAGAATTCTCTAGCGACAAATTTACTCATATTTCATGTGATGTTACAGACACCGAAAAAATGAGTGACATTTTTAAAGATATCTATGAAAAAGAAGGCTCTATATATGCACTAATAAACAATGCGGGCATTGGTATTAGTGGTGCCATTGAATATGCAAAAAGGGAAGAGATATATAGAATATTTGAAGTAAATGTTATTAGTGTTGTAAACTTGTCATTAAAAATTTTACCTTATCTTAGAGAAAGTAAGGGAAAAATTATAAATATTTCAAGTGTTGCTGGTGAGATTCCGATTCCTTTTCAAGCGTGTTACAGTGCAACAAAAAGTGCTGTTGAAAATTTTTCTATGGCACTAAATAATGAAATTAGACCTCAAAAAATAAAAGTTTGCTGTGTTCGTCCGGGAGATACTAAAACAAATTTTACCAAAAACAGAATAAAAACAGATGTTGTTAACGATATTTATGGAAAAAGAATTGTAAACAGCGTTAAAAAAATGGAAAAAGATGAACAAAAGGGAACGGAACCTATTAAAGTATCAAAACTAATTTATAAATGTTTAAAAAAGAAAAATCCTCCGCTTGTTTGTACGGTAGGCACAGGATATAAATTTTTGTGCTTTTTAGGGAAAATTTTGCATAAAAAACTTGTAAATTATATAGTATATAAATTGTACTAATAAGGTTAATAAACAACTACTACAATAAAAAAACAATAATCAAAAATTATAAGTACTTGCTTTAATTATGATTATTGTTTTTTTTAATTGAAAGAATATTCAACTTGACTTTTCTCTATTATATTAAGTTTCCGCTTGCAGATTTTATCATACGGTTGAATAGTGCTTCAACCATATTACCATTATCAAAATACTCACTAATGATAAGGTCATTGTTTTCATATGTTCGTAGATATTTGAAAAGGTTAACACTGGCATCTTCGCTATTTTGTCCAAGAACAACATGATTTTTATCTTTGTAATACTTTTCGTTTTCTGCCTTGCAAAAAATGATAGGTTTTTTATTATTTCGTATTGTTTTTTGATAAAGATTGTTTATATTGTTTACAACATCATTTTTTACTATTACCATGTCACATTTTGGTTTATAGTGAGTGTATTTTGTTCCAGGGGATTGAGGAATTTTTGATGTGTCTATTTTATCTATTGCAACTAAATTACATTTTTGTTGTATCATTTCTTTGCTTATTTTGCCTGGTCGCAAAATATAAACCATATTATTATCAACTTTAACAACAGTGCTTTCTATCCCAATATTAGTTTGTCCGCCGTCTATTATTAGTGGAATTTTTGTATTCATGTCATCGTAAACATGGCTTGCAAGTGTTGGACTTGGTCTTTTTGATGTGTTTGCACTAGGTGCGCATATTGGACATTTTGTTGCCTTTATAAATTTTCTTGCAACTTTGTTTTCTGGAATCCTAATTGCGACAGTTTTACCACCTGCACACACGGTATCACAAATTTTTTCATTTTTATCAAAAATTATGCTAATTGGACCTGGCATAAATTTATTTATTAAAATTTTCTGGGCTTTTGATATGTTTTTAACATATTTTTTTATGTCTTTCTTTCTGCAAAGGTGAACGATTAAAGGATTGTCCTGTGGTCTACCTTTAGCAATATATATTTTTTTTACTGCCTCTTCATTTAATGCTGATGCACCAAGTCCGTAAACAGTTTCTGTTGGAAATGCTACAATTTCACCGCTTCTTATTAGTTTTCCTGCTTTTTTATATGTTTTTATATTTGGTTTTAAAATTTCTGTTTTCATTTGTTTCTCTCTTTCAAGTTATATTACCACAATGAAATGTAATTGTTAACACAATGAGTGTAATTTTACAATTTTATTAAAGATTTGTATTATATTTTGAAATAATATTTTGTTGTGCTATTATATACTTTGTGAATTAGGGGTTTGTTATGAATTTAGATAATCCGTTATATAAAAATCAGGGGATCCACGCAAATTTGGTTTTATTTACATTTGATGAAGATAAATTAAAAATTTTGCTAATTAAAAGAACAAACGAACCATTTAATAATATGTGGGCTCTTCCTGGTGGAGCAGTATATAATAATGAAACAATAGATAATGCTATTAAAAGAGAGTTAAAAGAAAAAACTGGTATTACCAATATAGATTGCGAACTCTTTAATGTGTTTTCAAAAATAGATAGGGCACCCAATATTAGAATGGTAGGGATAGGATATTTTTCAATAATAGACAAAAGTGCAGTAACTTTTATCAAAAAAACAAAAAAAACGCAAGATGCCGATTGGTTTGATGTTGACTGTATTCCAAAATTAGCTTATGACCACAATGAGATGATCTTAGATGCTCTTAAATTTTTAAAAGTTAAAATATGGCAAAAGGGAATACTTAAAACTTTGTTTCCAAGTGGAGTAACTATTCCAGAATTATATAAACTTTACACAAAAATATTAGGCGTGAGTTTAGATAGACGAAATTTTAGAAAAAAATTGATATTAAGTGAAATTATTACAAATTCTAATAAGTTTGTAAAAAATAAAGGAGTAAGACCTTCTAAACTTTATTATATACAATAACAATATAAAAAAATTAGACAAAAATTTTATAATATGGTAAATTGTTGGTGTGATAAGTTAAAAATATATTTTAGTTTATTACTTTATCAATTAAATTAAGGAGAATATTATGGAAAGAACAAATAAATATGCAGGAACAAGAACAGAAGAAAATTTAAAAGCAGCATTTGCAGGTGAAAGTCAAGCAAGAAATAAATACACATATTTTGCTTCTGTTGCTAAAAAAGAAGGATACGAACAAATAGCAGAACTATTTACAAAAACAGCTGACAATGAAAAAGAACACGCAAAAATGTGGTTTAAAGAATTGAACGAACTATCAAACACACAAGACAATTTGCTTGCAGCAGCAGAAGGTGAAAACTATGAATGGACAGACATGTATGAAGATTTTGCAAAAACTGCTGACGAAGAAGGCTTTCATGATCTTGCTGTAAAATTTAGAGCAGTTGCAGCTATAGAAAAAAGACACGAAGAAAGATATAGAGCACTACTCAGAAATGTAGAAACAAAACAAGTGTTTGAAAAGAGCGAAGTAAAAATTTGGGAATGTAGAAACTGCGGACATATAGTTGTTGGAACAAAAGCACCAGAAGTTTGTCCAGTATGTGCACACCCACAAAGTTATTTTGAAGTTTTAAAAGAAAACTACTAAAA
>CALWEY010000011.1 GCA_944377435.1 uncultured Clostridia bacterium
GGCTCCAAAGTTCCCATATAATCCTGATTGGTTAAACAAATGTAATAACACAATTGCAATACAACCAAATATTCTTAAAAATTCTATATTTTTGATCTTTTCCACGAGATTAAACCTTTCTATTTTATAAATTCTTTCATTAAATCAACAACTCGTTCTGATGCATGTCCATCCTCTACACAACCTTTTTCAGTTAGGAACTGTTCAACATCTTTTTTGTATTTTTCGTTGTCAAAATTTAATATATTATTAATGAGTTCATTATTATTCTTTGAGATTGGAAATGGAGTTTGTTCCAAAGGATAATAGAATCCTCTTTCTGTGTTGTATTCTTCAATATCCGCAGCGTATATAAATCCGGGTTTTCTTGTTAACATAAAATCGAATATGCAGCTTGAATAATCTGTTATTGTGAGATCTGCAGAAGCTAATAGCTCTTGAATATCTGGATACATAGTTGCATTAAATATAGAATTATTTTTAGGTATAAGTAGATTTGTCATATTTGTAATTCTTGGATGAAGTCTTATAAAAATTTTCCAGTCTCCTCCCAATTTGTTTTTCAGTGGCTCAAATAATTTTTCGTAGTCGATGTTGTAGCAGCTTATACGGTTGTTATCCCGAAATGTCGGAACATATAATAATATTTTTGAATTTTTATCAAGTCCAAATCGTTTGTATATTTTTTCTTTTATAGCATTATTATCTTTAAAAAATATATCATTTCTTGGATGCCCAAAAGTTCTAATTTCTCCAGTACTTGAAATTTGATTTTTATATATTTGATTTTCAAAGGTACTGTTAGAAATTAAATAATCTATATATTCAGCGTCTTTTCTATAATATTTGCTTAAAACAGAAGTTTTGTGCCAAAAATCAACGATTGCATTTTCTATTTTTTTTATCCCTAGTGATCCGTGCCAAGTTTGAATATACTTTTGATTTTCTTTTTTGCCTAACCCTCTTTTATATAAATTAACTTTTCTAACATTATCAATCCAAATTTTCGCAGTTGATAATTCATAAATTGCTCTTTCGGATTTAATATCAACAAGTTTTACTTGAGGTGGAAAATCTTTTTTGAAGTTTTTAATATCATTTATTAACCATACAATTTTACAATCAATATTTTCTTTTAATAACTCTTCTGAGATATATTTAGGGTTGCAGCCATAACTTGAACCTGCAAAGTTACTTAGAACAATTTTTTTGTTGTCTATAGGGAGATATTTATATATGTGATCATAAATCCAATTGTTTGGAATCCTTAGCTTTAAACCAAATAATGAAAGATTTTTGTAACCGCCAAAGTTTTTAAAATATATATAGTTTTTTAAATAGTCATAGAAAGAATATTTCATCATAGATTGATTTTTTTGAGCTAATAAACCGTCAACAAGTTTGGAAAATATATCATCAATACAAATTTCTGCTTTCCAATTCAAGGCTTCCAGTTTTTCAGTGTTGAGACAAAGCTTTATTGATGGCAAGTATTTATTATCATTTGTAATTTTATATGTGATATTTATATTTTCTTGTTTAGATGCAATTTTTTCTGCCATCTCTTTAATAGAGCATATTGCATTTTGGTTTGCGACGTTATATGCATCCCCTGATGTTCCTTCTGTTAATATTTTTAAAATGGCAGTTACACAATCTGTTATATAACAGTAGTTTCTTATTGTTGAGCCATCGGTATGTAATGTGATATCTTTTTTTTTTTTTTTTCATCTTGCAAATTGCGCAAAAACACGTGTATCATTGTAGGGAATGTTTGCACCTATAATTTGGCAAAGACGTGCAATTTTTATAGGGGTACTATATTCTTTAAAATATGAATAACACAAGTTTTCTGCCATGCGTTTTGCTTGGGGGTAAGAATTGCGTTCATTAAGTAGATTTAAAGGGCCCAAATCTTCTTCTTTTATTGGGGTATCAGAATTGATTGTGCCGTAAACTTCCATTGAAGAAAGGTATACGAAACTTTCAATATTTTTCTTTTTTGCAAGTTCTAAAATATTTTTTGTTCCGTTAATTGTTGTGTCTATAGTTTCAACTGGGGATTCTACAAATGATTTTGAACTGGTATTTGATGCAGTGTGAATTATATAATCTACTTTACCGTTGTAATTTAATTTTTTGTTTATGTCTTGCTTTATAAATTTGATATTTACAAAACACATTTTTTGAAAAAATAAACTTTTGGCTTTTGCAATATCACGAACAGGTAAAACAAGTTTTACATTTAAGTTATGATCCATAGAGGCTTTAGAAAGAGATAAAACTGTTTGGACACCAATAAAGCCTGTGGCCCCTGTTATAAGTATAGTTTTATTTTTAAATTTATCCCAATTTATATAGGCTGAATCAACAATAAATTTAGTGTCTTTATTTGTATTTGGGTTTATTATATTACTGTAGTGCATTTTCTTCCTCTGTTCTGTATTTTAAAAGCGCTTCCAAAATATATAAATCTCTCGGGGTTGTAACTTTTATATTTCCAAAGTTCCCTCTTGTCATGCGGGTTGTTTTCCCAAGAGTATTATAAATTGTGCAAGCGTCTATCATATCAATGTAATTTGGATTCTTTTCTTGGATTTTTTCGTGAGCTTGAATAATTTCGTTTAAATAGAAACACTGTGGAGCCTGAGCCGCGTATGTGTTACGTCTGTATGGGATTTCTTTTGGGGTTTCACCTGTTTCGCTTATTAAAATAGTTTCATAGCAAGGAGTGCAAGTGATAGAATTTCCAAAAGTTTTCACGTCTTTAATATTATTTGATATTACTTCTTTATCTAAAATTGGACGTACGCCATCGTGAATTAGGACAATTGAATTTGCAGGATTTCCTTTTTCTGCGGCTTTTAGTGCATTATAGATTGAATTTTGTGCAGTCGCTCCGCCTTTTACAATCTTGGCTACTTTAGTTAAGTTAAATTTCGTGGTTAGTTTTTCCATATATTCAAAATATTCAGGAAGAATTGAAATATAAATTTTATCAATTTCATTATGTTTTTGAAAAATTTCTAAGGTATGGACAATAATTGGTTTGCCAAAAACTTCTACAAATTGTTTTGGCAAGTTGTCTTTTGAAAATCTTTGTCCAGTCCCTCCTGCAAAAATTATTGCGATATTCATAATATTCCTTTTTTAATTTGATTTATCAGATAATTCATTATAACAGATGACACTCCATGTTTAGGCATAATTAATTTTTCTAAACATTTTTGGCGTTCAATTTTTAAATTATCCTCTTTGTATGTAATTAATTTATCTAAAATTGATTTTAACTCTTCAATGTTATGTACATTGTAGTAACCTTTTGTTATTTCTTCCCCAAATTCATTTAATCCTGTTGTTTTGCTCGAAATTAATCGGATTAAAGGTTTTTGGGTCGGAAGGTATTCTGTTAAAAAAGAGTTACAGTCAGTTATCATTAAATCAGAAGTTCTGAACATATCAAAATAATCGCCTTTTCCCCATAAATGAGTGTTTTCAGATGTTTCCCAGAAAGAATAATAATCTTGAACTTCTTTATTATTCATTAATTTTTCTTGTAATATTGTTTCTTTTAATGTTGGATGCGGTTTGAAGATAAATTCTATTTCCGGGTGGGATTTTGCATATTCCATAAAAAATTTATAAAAAATATCAAAAGTCCCAAATCGTAAAATGCTGTTTTTGTTGAATGAAAAATGAGGAGCATAAATTATTTTAAATTTATTTGTTCGCCATATTTGTTTGTTTGGGTTTATTGGGTTTAGGTATGCATCAAGTTTTATACTGCCTGTTACAACAAGGTTTTTTGAAGGAATTCCATGGTTGATTAAAACTTTTTTAACAAAATTGTTATCAAGAAAATATGCCCAAACTTCTTTAAAAAATCTTGCACAATATTCATTTCTTCCATTAGTAGTTCCGCTTCCATAGCTAGAATAGCAGCAAAGAGCATATTTAGAAACTTCAAAAGGCTTCTCATCTTCCGGCAATTGCCAAGGCTCTTGATAAAATAATATGTCAGGAGAAAATTTTGATAGTGGGATGTATTTTTTCTCTTGGATATCAAAAGCATATTCAACATTCATTTCTCTGGAAGAAAAAAATTCATAATTTGATTTTAATTTTTCAATATCAGAGTTATTGTAATTTTTATCTAAAGAAATGAGTATTTGAGGGGTAAAAATATCGCTTTTAACAAGTTCATCATACAATGATTGGTATACCCATTTTGAGTTTTCTGAATTTAAAAAACAAACTTTTATTTTTCTTTGCCCGATTGTACTTTTTAATTCTTGTAATCTTTTTTTGTAATTTTGGTGAATAAAAATAATTTTTATATTATTTGGAATATATAGCAAAGCTCTTTTTAAAAATGTTGAAAATTTCATTTAACACCGCCTTTTATAATTTTCCAGCAATGCGAAAGTAAGTTTTTAAAAACCATAAATAAAAGAATCGGATAAACAATTAGAGCATATTTATTATAAAGTTTTTTATGC
>CALWEY010000012.1 GCA_944377435.1 uncultured Clostridia bacterium
ATATTTATCAATATTTAGAAATTCAAACTTATATTCAAGAACCGTCAAAATGTAACAATTATGAACTTGCAAAAAAATGGTTCGAAGAATCTAATAATTATGCTCCACCTGTAGACAAAAAAAATAATGAAAATATTTTATATTATAAGCAGGATATGGAAATGGATGCTTTTGCTTACTCTTATGCTGTAATGTTATATAAATATGGAAAAATAAATTATTTAGAAATTCCAAAAGTTTATCAAAATGAAGAGTTTGAATCAATTGTAAACTCGTGGCTTAATGTTTTTAAAAGTGAAAATTTATAATTAAATCGATATATGTAAATTGAAAAGATAATAATAAAAACTAAGTTTTAATACTTAGTTTTTTTGTTTGAAATAAGGAAAAATTGCTTTTATTGTCGTCAATGTTATAAGTTGCTTACTCCCGCAACCAGTAGATAAAAGTGTGGTGAGTATCCACACTTTTTTTATTCCTTCGGGTTATACAAAGTATAAAAAAATATGGGAGTAGTTCAAATCTAACTCGGTTAGCCAGTAGCTAAAAGTGTGGTAAGTATCCACATTTTTTTTATTCCTTCGGGTTATACAAAGTATAAAAAAATATGGGAGTGGTTCAAATCTAACTCGGTTAGCCAGTAGCTAAAAGTGTGGTAAGTATCCACACTTTTTTTATTCCTTCGGGTTATACAAAGTATAAAAAAATATGGGAGTAGTCAAATCTAACTCGGCTAATTAGTTGCATTTATTTATGTGCGTGAATTTATAGACATATTTAAAATAACAAACAAATATATTTTATTTGTCATAATTAAAATTTTTTACAAAATGTAAAAAAGTTAAAAAACTTAAATTGGTTTTTTATAAAAGTTAATGTTGATTTTATTTTTTTATGTGTTATACTTGAACTAAGGAGATTATATGGAAGAGAAAGAACCTACACTCAGTGAACTTTGTGAAGAATATAAAAAATACAGAGCAGAAGAAAGTAAAAAATTATCTGCTATGAGCGAAGAAGAACAAGTTAAATATTATGGAAAAAAGCAAGAAGAAGTAGAAAAATTGGCAAAAGAAAACAATGTGAAAACTGTATCTTTTGATGAAATTTTTGATGTGGAAGGAGAATAGAGATATGTCAAAAAACTATTTTCTTGATACTAATGTTGTTATTTCCTTGGCGAAATACGCAGAACATAAAAGTATTGATTACTTAATGCAGGTAGACGGACTTGATTATTATAAAGCAAAATCAATTGAAACACTTTATAATCTTATTGAAAATAATAAAATAAATGCCTATATATGCCCTATTGTTTATGATGAACTTAAACAGGGTGTAAAAAGATTTGGTAAACAAACAATAGATTATGTTTCAAGAAGCAATATAAAGGTAATTGTAAATATTCCATTGGAACAACTTAAAATAATAAACAAATTAGGTAATTATTATTTTGAACATAAAAGCAAAAGTGGGGAAACTGCTTTTGATACTCATGATGAAAAATTTAATGGCAAAAATGACGCTTTTATAATGGCATTTAGCACAATTTGTGGAGTAAACATAATTACATTTGATAAGCATTTTACAAATAAATATTTTACAATAAAAGAAGCAAATGATGCTTTTAAAAATAATTATATTATACCAAATAAGTGTGAAGATAAAATAAGCAAGAACTATGATAATATAAAAATACACAAACCAACATTTATAATGAAGAGAGAACATGTATTTACGGCATAAAAAGATTTAATGTATTAAAAAAATAGAACCCGTGGGGTTCTATTTTTTGTTTTGATTTGTGTTGTTTTGTTCTGTAAGTTCTTTGTTAACTTTGTTTTCATCTTGCGTCAAATTTGTGTCATTTTGTGGCGTTGTAGTATTTTGCAAGTTTTCTTTTTGTAAGTCGTTTACTAAAATATTTTCATTTAATAAATCATTTTCCGATTTTAAGTTAGAGTTTTGATTAGATGGTGAAGTTGTGAAGTTTTGGTTAGATACGGTGGTGTTAGGTTTTTTAACTTTTTTATTGTATATAACAAAACTCTTTCGTTTTTCCAATTTATGAAAACCTTTGCCAATCGCTTCTTTAACTGATACTGAAAACAAGAATGCGTTTTGATCAATGTCATAAACTATTTGTTTAAGCATTTGAACTTGATGTGCACTTACAAGGCACAAAATAACTTGTATGTGATTGCCACTATATTTCCCATATGCTTCAAAACTGGTTGCGCCACGATGGAGTTCGGTTATAAGTTTTGAGCATATTGCATCGGGATTAGAAGAAATTATATAAAAGGCTCTAATTGATTTTGGACCTTCTGTTATTAAATCTGATGTTTTACCGGAGATAAAAATTGCAATAAGCGAATATAACGAAAGATTTAATCCATATATAAAAAGTGAAATCACAATTACAATAGTGTTGACAAATATTGTAACCCAGCCGACAGATATTTTAGGTTTTTTATGGTTTATTATACAACCAAGCATATCTCCACCGCCTGTACTTCCACCAAATCTTATAATAAGGCCAATTCCAATTCCATATATAACGCCACCATAAATACTGCATAAAAGTAAATCATCGCTGACACTTGGTAATTTGCAAACTTCAAGCGCAAGTGAATAAGTTAAAATTCCTATAATGGCATAAATTGCAAAAGTTTTTCCAAGTGTTTTGACTGCAAAAATATATAAAACAGTATTGATAACAAGATATATGATAGAGATGGAAATGTGAATATTTACTTTTGCTAATAGGTCAGAAATAATTGTTGCAATACCACCAAATCCACCCAACAAAATATTGTTAGGCTCATAGAAAATATTAAAAGCAATTCCCATTATAAAACAGCCAAGTATTATAATAAAAATGTTGATAGTATGTTTTACATAAGGATTTTTTGTGTTTAACATTTGTAACTCCTTAGCAAGGATAACCTAACTAAATAAATATGTCAATATAAAATTTTTATTTTAAAAAATAACATTATAATCAACATTTAAACAAAAAAGTAATATATACATAGTATGTTAAGTTTTTTTAAAATGCATGGGCTAGGAAATGATTATATTTTTATTGACAATATGACTAATCAATATAAATACAATTTCAAAAAATTATCTAAAAAATTATGCGATAGGCACTTTTCTGTTGGTGGTGACGGAATAATTGTTTTAGAACAGTCAAAAAAGTGTGATGTTAAAATGCAAATATATAATAGCGACGGGAGCACTGCTAAAGTTTGTGGCAATGCAACAAGATGTGTAGCATTTTATATTTATCAAAAATATAATAAAAAAAATATCATCATACAAAGTGCAAGCAAAATATTAACTGCAAAAATAAAAAAAGTAAAAAACAACAAAGCATTTGTTGAAGTAAACATGGGTAAGTGTTTTTATAAAGGTAAACTAAAAACAAATATTGGAGGTAAAATTGTTACATGCAATATCGCTAGTATTGGCAATAAACACTGCATTATTTTTGTTGATAACTATGATTTCAACATAGACAAAATGGGGAAAGCAATAAACAAACTAGAAGAATTTAAAAATGGAATCAATGTTGAATTTGTAAAGGTTAATAACATAAATAACATAGAAGTAAAAGTTTATGAGCGGGGAAGCGGTGTTACGCTTGCTTGTGGAAGCGGTGCTTGTGCTAGTAGTTATGTGTGTTATTGTTTACAAAAAATAAATAAAAACATGCCCGTTTTTGTTAACTTAGATGGTGGGCAATTAAATATAAAAATAAATAAAAATAATTTAATTATGAGTGGAGAGTGTGAATTTGTTTGTAAAGGAGAAATAAATTGGCTTTAAAAATAAATAAAAATTACAAAAAAATCAAAAAAAATTATATTTTTACCGAAATAAATCAAAAAAAATCAAATTATTTAAAAACTAATAAAAATGCAAAAATAATTGATTTAGGTGTTGGAGATGTTACAAGACCATTAAATAAAAATATTGTTGAAGTTATGAATAAAGCTTTAAATGAACAGTTACGCGCTAAAAGTTTTAAAGGTTATCCACCAGAAAATGGCTATGAATTTTTAAAAAATCAAATAGTTAAATATTATAAAAAAAGAAATGTAATATTAAAAAGGGAAGATATTTTTATAAGTAATGGGGCGTGTTGTGATGTTACAAATATTTTAGATTTGTTTGAAGACAATGTTGCGGTAATTGCTAATCCAACATATCCAGCATATTATGATAGCAATTTTTTGCAGGGCAACAAAATTATATTAAGAGCGTTAAATAAAGAAAATAATTTTATTTTTTGTCCTAAAAAATTAAAAAAACAAAGTTATATAATTTATTTGTGTTCTCCAAATAATCCCACAGGAGTGGTTTTTAACAAAACTCAACTTAAAAAGTGGGTAGATTTTGCAAATGAAACTTCTTCTCTTATAATTTTTGATTGTGCATATGAAAGTTTTATAGGTGATGATAATTTGCCACATTTTATATACGAAATAGAAGGTGCAAAAAATTGTGCAATAGAAATAGCAAGTTTTTCAAAAATGGCAGGTTTTACAAATTTAAGATGTGGCTGGACAGTTGTTCCAACGCAGTTAAATATTAGTGGAAATAATTTAAATGAAATGTGGACTAGAAGACAATGTACAAAATTTAATGGAGTCCCTTATGTTATTCAAAGAGGTGCATTTTATGCACTTACAGAAAAAGGACAAATAGAATGCAACAAAAACATAAATTACTATAAAAAGAATTTAAAGATTTTAACAAACTGTTTAACAAAACTAGGTATAAAATGTTTTAACAGTATGCACACGCCATATGTTTGGTTTAAGTGTCCACAAGGATATACATCTTGGCAGTTTTTTGATTTATTATTAGAAAAATATCAAATAGTGGGAATACCGGGTATTGGGTTTGGAACGGCAGGAGAAGGTTATTTTAGATTTTCTGCATTTGCAAAAAGAAAAGATGTGCTTCTTGCGTGTGAGCTACTAAAAGGCATAAAAAAAGACTGACAAAACAGTTTAGTGTTTTGTCAGTCGAAGTTCACATTTTGTGAACTTAAAGGGAGAAGATATTTATATGTCTAAAAGCGATTATTTAATTTCAATACGCTTTTTTTCTTCTTCAACTTTCTTTTCTTTTGGAAGATCAATTACAAGTGTTCCGTTTTCAAGTTTAGCAGAAACATCTTCTTCTTTAATGTCTCCAACATAAAAACTTCTTGAAACGCTTCCAAAGTATCTTTCTTTTCTAATATATTTGTGTTTTTTGTCTTGTTCATCGGTTTTTTCATTCTTAGTTGCAGAAATTGTTAAGTATCCGTTGTTTAAATCGATGTTTATATCTTTTTTATCATAACCAGGCATATCAATTTCAAGTTCGTATCCATTATCAAACTCTTTTACATCTGTTTTCATAAGGTTTTTAAATTCCTTCTCTCTTTCTGGTTCTGGAATTGGCATAAGTCCAAAAAAGTCTTTAAATGGATCGAAAAGGTCAAAGTCATGTCTGTTTCTTGCTACTAATTCTTTATCTTTATTATTATATATTTTCATAATTTATTCCTCCTGCATTTTCTAAATGCAAGCACATTATAACACCGCGTGCTAGCAATGTCAACAAAAGAGTGCCAATTTTTTTAAAAATTTTTAAATTTTTTTTACAATTCAAAAATGCTCAAACTCTTTTATTTTTGAAAAATAAAGAAGTGCTTAATTTAATTATGTATATAAACGACATTTTTTATACATAATAAGCATGGAGGGAATTTATGAAACTTATAGAAAGTAAAACTTTTAAAAATTTAGCAAAATCTTATGCAGGAGAATGTCAAGCACACATAAGATATAAATTTATTGAATATGGAGCAAGAATGCAAGGATATAAAGAAATGGCAAAACTTATTGATGGACTTGTATATAACGAATTTAATCATGCAAGAATGTTCTACACTTTTATTCAAGAAGCCAGCAAAGAAACAATAGAAAATATTGACATATCAAGCGGTTATCCATTTAAAGAAAAATGGGACTTACTAGAAAATTTGCGTCTTGCCAGTGAAGATGAAGAATTTGAAGAAACAAAAATATACCCAGAGTATATGCAAACGGCACGAGAAGAAGGTTTTGAAGAAATTGCAAAATTATATGAAGATATAATTCAAGTTGAAAGTTGTCATAAAAAACTTTTAAAAGAATTATACACCCAAATGAAAAACGGAACAATGTATAAAAAACCTCACAAAGTAAAATGGAAATGTGCCGACTGTGGCTATGAAGCAGAAGGAAAAGAAGCATGGGAAGTTTGTCCACTTTGCAAAGCAAAACAGGGAAGTGTTATGCTTAAACTTAATGACGAAAACTAATAGATAAGCGAAAAACTTCGCAATACTTCGTTTACTGTAAAACAGACAAACACAGTCATGAACAAAGTACACTCCTGCGTTTGTCTATTTTCCGAGCCTTGTCTTGCTTGTTTTTCGCTTGTCTATGCTTTTGTAAGTCATAAAAAATAAAACAACTGGCAAAAACAACTTTGCAACACTTTGTTTACTGTAAAACAGACAAACACAGTCATGTACAAAGTACATTTTTGGGTTTGTTTAGTTTTTAAGTTTTATATTGCTTTTTTGATTATATTTGTTGTTAAATACTATAAAGCATACAATATAATAAAATTAAAAACTGCAAAGTTATTATTTAATAAAACAAAATAAAATTAAAATTCAAATAAAAAAACTCGCTTGGGCGAGTTTTTTAACTATTTAAAATGTAATCAATTACTTTTGGTGCACAGATTATAAACTACGATGCATAAGAAGTTGGATTTTTAACAATATCTTCTTTTAATTCTCTAGCATCTACCCATTTTACTTCGCTAATTTCATCTTTATTAAAATGAATTGTGCCATCATAATTGCTTAAAAGTACATGGTCGAGTTCATATTCATATAAGTCATCATCAAATTTTGTTAGGTAGGTAAAGGTAAATAGTTCCTTATAAGAAATGTTATTTATTCCAAGTTCAAATTGTACTCTTTCCTTAACAGATTCGTCAAAAGTTTTGTTATGTCTTGGGTGGGAACAACAACTATTTGCCCATAGTCCACCACTATGATATTTATTATTTGCTCTTTTTTGCAGTAAAAGTTTATTACCATTATAAATAAAAACTGAAAATGCTCTGTGAAGTTTAGGTGATTTATGTGCTTCTAATTTTTCTATTGGGCCGAGAACATTATCATCTAGGTCAACTAAAAGTATTTCTTCCATATTTACTCCTATTCTGTTCTAAGTGCTTTAACAGGGTCTTTTTTTGCTGCAAGTTTTGATGGAACAAACCCTGCAACAAGAGTTAAAACAATGCTTATTGCAATTAAAATAATTGCGCTTATTGGACTTAATACTGCTAGGTTTGTTGTTATAGAGCCACCAGCAACTTTTTTTATTATTGCACTTATTGGGAATGTTAAGAGCCAGCTGACCATTACACCCAAAAAGCCAGACAAAAATCCAATTATAAGTGTTTCGGCGTTAAACACTCTTGAAATATCTTTTTTTCTTGCGCCAATCGACCTAAGTACACCAATCTCCTTTGTTCGTTCAATAACCGAAACATATGTTATAATCGCAATCATAATTGAAGATACAACTAAACTAATTGAAGCAAAAGCAATTAAAACATAACTTATAATATTAACCATTTGTCCCATTGTGTCGGATAAAAATTTGGTGGCATCGGTAACGAATATTTTGTTGTTTTGTCCTTGGGTAGAATTATTCCATTCGTTTATGTAATTTGTTATTTTATCTTTGCCTTCAAAATTTTTTGGATAAATTTTAATTGATGTTGGAATGGTAGAACAGCCAAGACCTTGCAAGCCGTATTCTATCGCGTCATCGTTTGTTAAATCATAGTTGAAAAGCATTTTTATTTTTAATTTTGCTTCGGTTACATTATTGGCGGTTTCTGTTCTATTGAATGTGCCAGCTGAAATTGTTATGTTGTATGGTTTAAAGAAGGTTCCTGTTTGTCTTGTCTCGGTAACTATGAGAGAGTTTTGGTTTAACTTACTTACTTCTTTTGTTAACTCCGGACTATAAATAATCCCAGAACTATATAATTCTAATGGACTATCGTCTTTAATTCTAAGTATTCCACTAATTTTTAGTGTTATGTTGCTTGAATTATTATAAATATCTAATTTATCTTGTTGTGAAAGCGAACTGTCTGTTAAATTAAGTTCGTTAAACTTTGTTATTGTTTCACCTTCATAAACAGGAGTGTAATATGTGTCGTTGAGTAGAACTTTAAATTCTTTCCCGTTTACACCAGCAATGTCTTCAAAATTTATTGGCTCATATTCTCCCGTTTCTTGATTTAATTTTATTTCTATTCCAAGTGCACTTGCGAGTTCTTTAGTTAATGAATTATTTTCACTAATTACAAGTGCAACTTCATTAAGATTTTGCGGATAATTTCCGTAAATTACATCGTATTGAGATAAAACAAATTCATCAGAACTAAGCCCTTCTAAAAACGCAGAACTTTCTGAGCCTAAAAGAGGATTGCTTGTTACACTAGAATTTACTTTAACAATTTCATTATTGTTTTTTGTCAAAATATTGAGCGGTGAAGCATAGGAGTATTGGATATTATTTATTGACTGCATTGCATCGGGAAGATTTTTGTTGTCTTCTTCAAATTTTTGAATGTAACTAATAAACTCTGGACTAATAAAGTTGTATTTTGCAAACTTTGAATAATCTGTAATCATTGGATCTTTTATTTGAATTTGATTTGTGTTAGAAAAGTCTTCTTCTTCGCTGTTTAAAATTCCACTCATAGCATTTTGTATTGATTCTGTATCAACAGTAAAAGTGCTAACCGTAACAGGATAGCCAGAAAGTGTATCGCTTTGAAGTTTGTTTATATATCCTGTAAATCCGTTGGATACAGCAAGAATTAGTGCAATTCCAATAATTCCGATGCTACCTGCAAAACTTGTTAAAAATGTTCTACCTTTTTTTGTCAGCAAGTTTTTAAGCGAAAGGTTCATAGCAGTAAAAAAGCCCATCTGTGATTTAATTTTCTTTGCTTTTTTGTCTTTTTTTGTTTTAGTATTAAAATCTAAACTTTGTGTTTGTTTAGATAGTTCTTCGTTTGTTGGAACATATGGGTTTGTGTCGTTTATAACCTTTCCGTCTAGTAAACTAACTATTCTTGTTGAATATGTCTTTGCAAGATTTTCGTTGTGAGTAACCATAATAATTAAATGGTCGCCGGCGATTTCTTTTAAAAGATTCATAATAGAAACACTTGTCTCACTATCGAGTGCTCCCGTTGGTTCATCGGCAAGTATAATTTTAGGATTGTTTACAATGGCTCTAGCAATGGCTACTCTTTGCATTTGACCACCACTAAGTTGATTTGGTCTTTTATGTAATTGTTCACCCAGACCGACTCTATTTAGTGCATTTATTGCTTTTTCACGCTTTTCTTTTCGGTTTAAACCTGCAATGGATAGTGCAATCTCTACATTTTCTAATACTGTTAAATGGGGAATAAGGTTATACGATTGGAATATAAAGCCTATGTAGTGATTTCTATATGAGTCCCAATCTTTGTCTTTAAACTGTTTTGTAGATTTGCCATTTATAATAATTTCACCACTATCGTATCTATCAAGTCCACCAAGGACATTTAAAAGAGTTGTTTTTCCGCATCCACTTTGACCTAAAATAGACACAAACTCATTTTCTCTAAAATTTATGCTTATTCCTTTAAGTGCTCTAACAATATTATCTCCAGATTGATAATTTTTTTCTATGTCTTTTATTTGTATCATAGTTTGCTCTCCTTTTTAATTCCGTTTTCAAGAATTTGTAAAGTTCTGTTAAAATGCTCGCAAGCTTCTTCTTTTGTTTTTATTCCTTCAAAATATTGAATTAAACAAAGTGCCATGTTTGAAACAATAGTAAAAGAAATAATATTTATATCGTACTGCGATTTTAGTTCAAGTTTCGATGCATCAAAAATAAGTTTGCAGGGCTTGTTTAAGTGATTGGTAGAAATGTCGCTTGTTAAAAATTTAATGTTTTTTGGTGTCATATTTTTAAACAGGGCAATAATAAATTTTTGCTCTGGCTTGTTGTAAAACGACATAAAATAATCAAATAGTTGTTTTGTTACATAAAACGGTTGCGAAGAATTTAAATGTTTAACATTTTCTATGTAAGGCTTTAAAATTAGCGACACAAGATATTTGAAAATATCTTCTTTGTCGGTAAAGTAACAATATAGCGAAGCTCGGGATATATTTGCTTTCTTTGCGATTAAAAATATTGACGCTTTATCATATAAATTTTCTCCAAACTCTTTATATGCGCAAGAAATAATTTTGTTCTGTTTTTCTTGTGGTAATTTAAAAAATGCTTCGTGTGGCATAAAGTACTCCTTTGACACTGTGTTAATTTTGCTAGTATATTCACAAAAATGAAGTTTGTCAAATAAATTTTTAAAATCTTTTTTCGTATAAAAATTAAAGATAAAAAACAAAAAAATCGACAATTATTTTTGTCGATTATTTATTATATTTTCATTTGTATTTGTTATTGATTGAGGTTTAATTTCAATTTGTTTTATTTGGGCATATTTTTTTATTTTATCAATCAACTCTAAATCATTTTCGTTTGAAAATTCAATATAAATACCTTGATTTTTTATGTCGTCAATGATTAGTTCTTGATTTTTAATTTTTAATCTTATTCTCGTTTTAATAACTTCACCGTCAATTTTAAAAGAAGCATTTTTCATTGAATTGATAAAATCGTTTTCATCATTAAATATTTTGTAAAAATCTCCTTCTTTAATCAAAATGTTTACAGGTCTAATAATTTTATTATCGCTTCTGCTTTTTATTGCACCTTTATGTACTAGTGAAGTAGGTAAGTATTCTTTTTTATTTTCATCATATATTGTTCTAAGTCGCAACAAATTTTGCTTTGTGTCATTTTCGTCTTGACCACAAAAATAAATATCTCTTTGTTTTTCTTTTGAAACAATTTTTCCAAATTTTAAAAGATTTTTTATTAAGTTTGAATTGGTAACTCTTATTTTTTCCTTTGTGTTATATAATGTCCCACTTCTAATTTCGCTAAAATTCATATTGTTTTTTAAAATAAAAGTTGCTTTCTGTTTATTTATAAGAATTGTGTTAATATAACTTGGTACAATATACTTAAAATACGCGCTAATTGTAAAACAGTTGTCGCATGATGTAATTTTTGCATCTCTTAAAACTCTTCTTAAAAACAAAGTCTTAGCATCGCTCTCAACAAAATTTGAAACGATTGATGATGAGGGAATATTTTTAATTAAGCAATCATCTAATGCATATATTCCTTCAACTATAATAACATCAATTTTGTCACCTTCGATATAAATGTTGCTGTCTTGTTGTTCACTTATTATTTTTGAATATTTTTTCTCTTTTATAGTTTTATTTTCAATAATTTTGTTTATGTCTTTTGCAGTTTGTAACAAATCGTAAACTGATGGTTCATCAAAATTTATTATACTAAATTCTTTTTGTAAACTTTTTAAAAATAAATCAATATCCTTTTTGTTTATTAAATTTCTTATTTTAGTTTTTATTATTTTCAAATTGTTATCATTAAATTTTTCGTTAAAGTCGGTGTTTATAATACAATCTTTTATAATATGTTTAATTTCGTCAACATTTTCTAATTTGCCATAAAAATAGTTATTGTTTACTTTATCCGTAATTATTCCTGAAATTCCTTTATTATAACTGTCTGTTGAAATTATAACCGAATTCAAGTTTTCTTCGCTAAGAGCCTGTTGTAGCACCTTTGCACAGTAACTTTTGCCAGATGACGATGCTCCGCTTAAAATAACTATTGCTTTTTTATTGGTTTCTAATATTTCCTGTACTCTGTCAATGTTATAATACTTCCATTTGTTTATACTTGTTACTTCCAAAATTATCTCCTTACAATTATGATATGCGTATTATATACGCAATTATAAACAATGTCAATAACTTTAATAAAAAAAACAGGTTAGACCTGTTTTTATTGAGTTAGTTCATCTTCTTGATGTTTAGTCGGTTGTTTTTTAATAGGTGGTTTTCTTGGAGGTTGACTTATTTCCTTATTTGACTGTGTAAATTCTTTTGCCTGTTTAATTGGTTCTTTAACTTGTTCGTTTTGTAATGTATAAGATTGTTGTGTTTGTTGAGTGTTGTCAACCTTAACTTGTGATTTTGCATAAATTCTATTTGCTCTAAAACGGCAAGTGTTTAACATATTTTGCA
This sequence comes from uncultured Clostridia bacterium, assembly GCA_944377435.1. GTDB lineage: Bacteria > Bacillota > Clostridia > Christensenellales > UBA1242 > UBA5893. The sequence continues at coordinate 12,341 of CALWEY010000012.1, forward strand.
CTATAATTTGATTGTTTGCCTTTTCGTTAAAAGTGTCTTTTAAAAGTTCACTGAGTTCACTGTCCAAGCCAAACATTTCTATATACATTTTTAAAGCGTTTGCATCTTTTTGTTTAAGTTTTAAAATGTTAACCTTTAAAAGTTCGTTTCTATTTTTTAAAAAAATAATTGCTTTTTTTATTTGTTTTTTGTCTTTTTCGTTAGTGGCGTTTTCAAGTTCTTTATTTAACTTATCTAAAATTTCATTATCGTTTATAATGGCGTTTTCAAAATGTTTTTTAACTTCTTTGTTTCCATACTCTAAAAAACTCTCAGGAAAAATGTCTCCACTTGTTTTTTTTGCTTCTAAAATATCATTTGTAAAGTCTTCCGTCAAAACAAAATCGTCATCAAAAGGGTTGTATCCGTCTTTTTTGTAACTATTACCCAATTCTTCGTTATATAAATTCAACGCATTAAAAACATCAACGCTTTTAATGTTTTCTGACACATCAGAAGATGGCGTTTCTAAATTTTGTAAACTTTCAACATTTGTATCTTCCATAATTTCCATATTTTGAGTTTAATAAATATTGACTTATAAGTCAAGTTATAAACACTAATTTGTATATAGCACAATGATTTTAACAAATAAAATATTATTACATTTTTATAAATAAAAATCAGTAAAATAGATTGACAAGTTTTACTTGGTGTGTTATTATGCTTATGCACTTCATAGTTGGGGTGTATTTTTTAAGTAAAAATTTTAAGGAGAAAGATAATCATGGCAAATCCAACAAGAACACTCGTAACACTAGCTTGCACAGAATGTAAAGAAAGAAATTATTCAACAAGCAAAAATAAAAGAAGCCAACCAGAAAGAATAGAAATTTCTAAATATTGCCCAAGATGTAACAAACACACACTTCACAAAGAAACAAAATAAGGAGTCTAAAATGGCAAACAAAAAAAAGAAGAAATCTACAAATGTTCAAAATACCAACGCACAAAATGTTGATATAAATACAGTTGTAGAAACAACAGAAGAAGTGTCAAGTCAGCCAAACGAAAATTTATCTAAAACTACAAGTAAACAAGAAAAATCACAGCCAAAAAAAGAAAATCAATCAAAACAAAAAGCAAAAAAAGTAAAAAAGGAAAGAACAACACCAAAACTTGTTAAAAAAGTAAAAGAAACAACAAGTGAACTTAAAAAAGTAACTTGGCCAACTTTTGGAACAGTTGTAAAAAAGACAGGAGTTGTATTAACTGTTGTTATAGTTTTCGGTCTTGTGCTTTTTGGTATAGATAGATTGTTGGCATGGTTGTTTGAGCTTTTAACAACAAGCATAGCGTAGGAGATATTATGGAAAATATGGAACCAAAATGGTATGTACTTCACACATATTCAGGATATGAAAATGTAGCAAAAGAAAATCTTGAAACAATGACAGTAAAATACGGTCTTCAAAATAGAATATTTGACATTGTCATTCCTATGGAAAATGTGATTGTAGAAAAAAATGGTAAGAAAAAATTAACACAAAGAAAAACAATGCCAGGCTATCTTTTAGTAAAAATGATATATGGCGATGACATTTGGCACAATGTTACAAGAACAAGAGGCGTTACAGGCTTCACTGGACCAAAGGGAAGACCACTTGAACTAACACCAGAAGAAGTTCAAAGAATGCACCTAGAAAGAATAACTGTTGAAAGTGATTTAAGTGTGGGTGACAAAGTAGAAGTAATAGACGGACCACTTTCAAGTATGATTGGAACAATTTTAGAAGTTGACGCAGAAAATTCAAGGTATAAAGTAAATGTAGAGATGTTTGGTAGAGAAACACCTGTAGATTTAGATTATACACAAGTATTAAAAGTAAAAGATTAGTTTGATTTTACCAAGGTTAAACCTTGTTAAAATATATAAAGTGGGAGAAATGTAAATTTTTTATGCATTTCAATAACACCACAAAGGAGGATTTATTTTATGCCAGCAAGAAAATTAAATGCAATAGTAAAATTGCAATTGCCAGCAGGTAAAGCCACACCAGGACCACCAGTAGGTTCATCACTAGGACCACATGGTATCAACATTGCGGCATTTACCAAAGAATTTAATGATAAGACAGCATCTCAAGCAGGACTTATCATACCAGTAGTGATTTCAATATACCAAGACAGGTCATTTGATTTCGTACTAAAAACACCACCAGCAGCTGTGCTAATTAAAAAAGCACTTAAAATCGAAACTGCTTCTGGAAAACCAAACAAACAAAAAGTCGGAAAATTAACTATGGCACAAGTTCGCGAAATTGCCGAAACAAAAATGCCAGACCTAAATGCTTCAAGCGTAGAACAAGCAATGTCAATGATAATTGGAACAGCTAAGAGCATGGGGGTTACAGTTGAAGAGTAGTGGGAGAGTTTAATTCTCGAAAGTACCACAGGAGGTTAAAATGAAAAAGGGTAAAAGATACCTAAGTATTAAAAATCAAATTGATAACTCAAAACTCTATGATGTTGAAGAAGGTATAAACCTTTTAGTAAACGGAGCAAAAGCAAAATTTGATGAAACAGTAGAACTTCATGTACGCTTGGGCGTTGACGGAAGAAATGCAGACCAACAAGTTCGTGGTGTTGTTGTTCTTCCAAACGGAACAGGTAAAAAAGTTAAAGTTCTTGTAATCGCAAGAGGCGACAAAGCAAAAGAAGCTGAAGAAGCTGGTGCTGATGTTGTTGGAGCAGAAGATATCGTATCAAAAATTGCTTCAGAAAACTGGTTAGACTTTGATGTTTGTATCACAACTCCAGATATGATGGGTGTTGTTGGTAGAATTGCCAGAATACTTGGACCAAAAGGCTTAATGCCAAACCCAAAGAGTGGAACTGTTACAATGGATGTTAAAAAAGCTATAAACGATGTTAAAGCTGGTAAAGTTGAATATCGTTTAGACAAGGCAAACAATGTCCATGTTGTAATTGGAAAATTAAGTTTTGGAACAGAAAAACTTGTAGAAAACTACAACGCTTTAATAAATGCAATAATTAAAGCAAAGCCAGCATCTGCAAAAGGACAATATATTAAAAATGTTGTTATTGCAAGCAGTATGGGACCTGGTGTAAAACTTAACACTCGTTTTTAATCAATAAAAAAATAACCACAAATCGTGGTTATTTTTTTTATTTAGTTATTATAACGATCTTTCTTCAGCTTCTTTTTCTGTTTTATTTTCTTTCTTTTGTTGTTTTTTAAGGTTCTTATAATATTTTTTATAATCGTTAATATATTCTTTTCCAAATTTATTTATCATATAAGTATAAAAAGTTTTAGCTAATTTTTCATCATTTTCATTTTCTTCATAACCTGCAGAAAATGTGTATATATTAAAATTTTCCATAAAAATAACTGCACTGTCATAAAGAGCTGAAAAACTACCCATAGAGGCAATAAGTAAACCACTCATTAACAATTTTTTATTCATTTTCCCTATAATTTCATTTTTTATGCTATTTTTTTCTTCGTCGGCATGTTTTTCACATCTTAACATAATCATATCATCACTTTTTTCGATTGAAGGCAAAGGGTCTCCGTTTCTGTCCAATATGTTTTCATTAAGAACAAAATTGTTTTCTTTTAATATGTTTTCAATGTCTTCTTTTGTCAATAAATCAATATAATTTTTCATGTTTATCTCCTGTAAACAAGTTACCATATTATGTGTCAATGTTTGATTTTTTTATTTTGTATTTTGCAAACAATCTAAACAAAACCATATAAATAATTCCAATAATAATAAGTGTAAAAATTAAGACAATCACACATAAAGCATAATTGTTTATTTCAAACATTTTGCCAAGTGATTCTGCATCAAAAATAACATAAGGATACCATTCTATGTTGTATGCAATTTTGCCCGTAAATTTAACAATAAAATAATATAATATTAAATATATTAAAGGGAACCAATTCAACAATGTGCTTTTGTTATTAGTCGATTTTACTCTTAAAAATATAATAAGTGCAAAAATAAAATATAGGTAATGTGTTATGATATTTGTTCCAAGATTGTGGTACGCAAAAGGTACATTTGCATATAAACCAAAAGTAATATTGCCTGATGTCAGTTCAAAAAATGTATATAAAACAACAGTTATAACATAATTTGTAAAAACAAAACTCATAACAGATGAATTTGTTAAAAAGATGTGTAGTTTTTTGCAATTAAAAAAATTAGAAATCGCAAAAACTATGCACCATAATGAAAAAAATATTAAAGTATGATATGTAAAAAAAGATAAATCAGCCCACATAGAAACAACATTTGTTCCGTAATAAAATTTAATATCGGGGTTGTTTGCGTAAAAATAATCAGGAAAAGAGAAATGAAGCATATGACTTAAAAATAGCCATAAGCCAATAAAACCACAAAAAAGTATTAAAATATTGTAAAAATATTTAAAAAATTTAGTTTTTTGTTCCATTTTTTAACATTGTAACATAAAATGATTAAAAAATATAATAATTTTTGTTTTTAATATTTTTATTTATATTTTTTATTATATTATAAACCTATCGTTAGGTTATTAAGATTTGTAAATTGGTTGTGCTAGTTAAAATAAAGTAAAAAGTTTAATTTTATTTTTTTGCTACTATTAAAAAAGATTTGTAATTATTCGTTTAAATTAACAGTTTTATAAATAAAAATTTTTTATGTAAAATCTTAAAAAATAGTTATAGAAATAAATTTAATATGTTAAATTATTATAAAATGTAATATAAAAACAAAGGTGAAATATGAAAGTAAAATATGAAACAGAAAGATTAGTTATTAGAGAATGGGAAGAAAAAGATTATATGGGTCTATATGAATTTGCAAGCGATGTAGAAATTACAAAGTTTTTGCATTATAATACATATTCAAATGCGCAAGAAGCAAAAGCGAGAATTAGTAAAATAATAGATAGTTACAAATTAAACCCTTTAATAAATAATTTTGCAGTTGTGCTAAAACTGAACAACAAAGTTATTGGAGATATAAATATTTCAAGTTATAAACCACAAGCGGGTGGTTCTGTGCATATAGGATATACCATCAATAAAAATTATCAAGGCAATGGATATGCTACTGAAGCTGTTAAAGGTGTTTTTCAATATATAAAAAAAAATAAAATCGCCAAAAGAATAATAGCTACGCATGATGTTAAAAATGTTAAAAGTGGAAATGTTTTAAAAAGAGCGGGAATGATTTTTGAAGGTATAGCACGAAAAGCAGGAGAAAATAATTTGCATTCAAGATATGATGTTGCAAATTATTCAATTCTAGATGAAGAAATAAAAATTTAAAGAATAAAAATAATTTTAAATTATACAAGTAAATTATGTTATTTAATGTATAAAATAATAAAGCAAGAAAACTGCTAAAAAATTTACTAATTTCAAAAATATATAAAAGTATCGCAAATTTGCAAAAATGCAAATTATATCGCTAGTTCGCTCAGTTTTTCCTTTCCCCAAAAAGTTTGCGTGAGTACTTTTTGAAACCTCAATTATGCTGTCTAAGGGGCACAAAAAAATAACACCTGCTGGTGTTATTCTGGTGCGAGTGACGGGACTTGAACCCATACTCTTTCGAACTTGCCCCTTAAACAAGCGCGTCTGCCATTCCGCCACACTCGCACATTTAACATGTTAAATACTATCACTTGAATTATAAATTGTCAA
>CALWEY010000013.1 GCA_944377435.1 uncultured Clostridia bacterium
TTGTGGATATTAAAATGGCAAAAAAGTTTTAGACACTAAGAAAAAAACAAAAAATGCATAACTAATATGCAAAAGTTTTTTGATATCATAAAAGCAAGTATTAGTACTTGCTTTTTTTATTTATTTTTTTTATAATAGATTGGTTAAAGTGTTTAAAGATTAAATAAAAAACGGAGATAAAAATGAAAATTGTAATAGATGCTTTTGGTGGTGACAATGCACCTTTATGTGTAATAGACGGAACAATTATGGCACTTGATAAATTTAAAGATTTACATGTTGTACTAACAGGAGATAAGGAAATATTAACTGAAAAGTTAAAGAATAAAAAATATGATAAAAGTCGTATTGAAATTATTCATGCACCAGAAGTAATTACAAACGATGATGTGCCAACTGATGCAATAAGACATAAAAAAAACTCATCGCTTGTTGTTGCATTAGATTATTTAAAAAACAATGAAGATTGTAAGGGGTTAATAAGTGCAGGCTCAACAGGTGCAGTATTAACTGGCGGGTTTTTAAAGATTGGACGAATGAAAGGCGTCTCTCGTCCAGCACTTGCACCACTATTCCCAACGAGAACAGGTGGTCAAGTTGTTTTAATAGACTGTGGAGCAAATGTAGATTGCAAACCAATAAACTTATGCCATTTTGCACTTATGGGATCGGAATATTTTAAAACAATGTTCAATGTAGAGCACCCAAGAGTCGCACTGCTTTCTAATGGTGTGGAAGACAAAAAAGGCAATGAACTTGTTAAAACTGTGTTTCCACTTTTAAAACAACTTCCAATAAATTTTGTTGGAAACATGGAAGCAAGATATTTTATGACAGGCGATTATGATGTTGTTGTGTGTGATGGATTTGCAGGAAATGTACTTTTAAAATCTGTAGAGGGTTCTGTTAAAGTTACAACGGGTGTAATTAAAGAAGCAATGATGAGTTCACTCAAAAGCAAAATAGGTGCGCTTTTGTGTAAAAGTGCTTTAAAAAAAGTGAAAGATAAGCTTGATTATAATAAGTATGGTGGCTCATTCTTTGTTGGTTGTAAAAAAACAATAATAAAGTCGCATGGTTCAAGTAAAGCTGTTACAATTTGTGCAGCAATTGAACAAATTATTAAGCTTGAAAATAATAAGGTTAACGAAAAAATTATGCAGAAAATTGAATCTTTGCCAGAGTTAGATTTGGGAGAACACAATGATTAAAATAGGCGACTATGAGTTTAAAAATTGTGATTTAGTAGAAAGAGCATTAACTCATTCATCGTATAGCACTGAAAACTACGAAAGGTTAGAGTTTTTGGGTGATAGCATTTTAGATTTTATTGTGGCAAAATACTTTTTTGAAAAAACATCTTTAAATGAAGGGTTACTGACAAAAATGCGTTCACACTTTGTTTCAGAGGATAACCTTTGCAAAGTTTTTGATAATTTACAACTTGGAAGTTATGTAAAATTGGGCAAAAGTTGTAAAGAACTAACAAAGTCAATAAAGTGCGATATGTTTGAAGCAGTGATTGCAAGTATATATCTTGATTCAAATTTGCCAACTTGTGAAAAATTTATAATAAGCAACATATTTTTAGAAGATTTTACAAGCGTTGAACTTCTAGACAGTAAATCAAAATTACAAGAAATTGCTCAAAGCAATAAACAGGTTGTACAATATGAATTGTTAGAGCAAAAAGGTTTGTCGCATAAGCCAACATTTGTAGTTAAGGCGAGTGTTGGAAATGTTAGTGCAACGGCTGAAAGTGGCAGTAAACAAATTGCAGAGCAATTAGCAGCAAAGAAAATACTTGATATAATAAGCAAGGAGAATAACTAATGAATTTTAAGCAAATAGAACTTTCTGGGTTTAAATCTTTTGCAGATAGAACAGAAATAAAATTCGACTCGGGAATAACAGCAATTGTAGGACCAAATGGCTGTGGGAAAAGTAATGTTTCCGATGCAATAAGGTGGGTTTTAGGAGAACAAAGTAGCAAACTTTTGCGTGGTTCAAGCATGCAAGATGTTATTTTTAATGGAACAGAAAAAAGAAAGAGTTTGTCATATTGTGAAGTTACTTTAATCTTTAACAACACGGACAGATACTTTAATTATGATAATGACGAAATTGCAATAACAAGAAAATTATATAGAAGTGGCGAAAGTGCATATTTAATAAATAGAACACCCGTAAGATTAAAGGATATTGTTAATCTTTTATATGACTCGGGAATTGGTAGAGATGGATATTCAATAATTGGACAAGGAAAAGTTGAAGAAATAATTTCATCAAAACCAGAAAATAGAAGAACAATTTTTGAAGATGCTGCCGGAATTGCAAAATTTAAGTCAAGAAAAGTAGACGCCGAGAGAAAACTTGAAAGAACAAGAGATAATTTGCAAAGAGCAAATGACATTTTGGGCGAACTTGAAAGACAAATGGGCCCACTAAAAAAACAAGCAGAAAACGCAAAATTATGGCTTGGATACAGAGATAGATTGCAAGATCTTGAAGTAAACGCATATGTTTATAGATATAACAATGCAAACACCGAAAAACAACAAATAAACACAAAATTAAATGCAATAAGTGAAGAATTAAATAAAAGAGAACAGGAGTTAACCAACGCATCTAATAGTTATGATGATTGCACACAAAAAGTACAAAATATTGATAGTGAAATTGCTCAGTCACATGAATCTATATTACATCTAACTGTTGAACTTGAAAAACAAAGTGGACAAGCAAATGTAATTCGTGAAAGAATTGCAAACATGAACGAAACAAAATCAAAGATAAATGTAGATTTATTAAATAATAAAAACACAATAGAAAAAGACAACGCAGAACTGCATTTTAAAAAAGAAAAATATGATGGTGTTGTTGAAACTTTGCAAAAATTAAACTTATCTTACGATGAAATTTCAAATGAGTATTTAAAGATTGTTGACGAACTTAGTTTGCATGAAGATCAAACGCAAGATTCTCAACAAAAAATGTTGGATGCACTTGATAAACTGGGTGATATAAAAGCAAATTTTGGTAAGTATCAAGCAGAAAAGGAAATGCTTTTAAACAGTGTTAGTGAACTTGATCAAAAATTAAAAAATTTAAATATTTCCATTGAAGATAAACAAAAAACAAAAGATGAAATACAAACTCTTGTAAATAAACTAGAACAAGAAAAAGTTTTGGCACAGGATAATTTGGCAAATGCTAAACAAAGACAAGAATCATTAACAAATCAAATAAAAGAAGCACAGGAAGAAAGATATAAAACAAATTCTAAAATTCAAGTTTACGAAAATAGAAAAAGTATGCTTGAAGAAATGCAAAAAGAGTATGACGGCTATCAATATGCAGTAAAGAAATTACTTAAAGAAAGTGAAAGAAACCAACAAATTAAAAGTAAAATGCTTGGTGTATTAGCTTCACTAATTCGCGTTCCAGAAAAATATGAAACAGCAATAGAAATTGCACTTGGTAACGCAGTTCAAAACATAGTTACTTTTGATGAACAAAATGCAAAAGATTTAATTTATTTTCTTAAAACAAATCAATTTGGTAGAGCAACATTTTTGCCAATATCAAAAATTAGACCAAAATCAATAGCACAAGAAGATACAAAAGCATTAAATAGCGAAGGTTGCTTTGGTCTTGCTAGTGATTTAATTTCTTACGATAATAATATAAGAGATATTATTTCAAATCTTTTAGGTGCAACAATTATTGTTGATAATCTAGACAATGCAATTGCTATTTCAAATAAAACAAAATTATCATATAAAATTGTAACACTAGACGGAGATGTAATAAATTCACAAGGTTCAATGACTGGTGGTTCTAAAAAGAACGAAGTTGCAAACCTAATCAGTAGAGATAGAGAAATAAAAACACTATCTAATGAACTTGAAAAATTAAAAAATGATTTTACAAGCAAAACAAATTTAATAAATAATTTACAAAAAGAACTAGATTCATTAAAGTTTAATATGAACAAACTTTTTGATACAAAAAATAGTACAGAAATCAGTTTTGCAAAGGAAAACGAAAAATTAAATTCATTTGAAATAAGTTTAAATGAAATTATTGAAGAAAGAAATCAAACTTTGCAACAAAAAAACAATACTTTAATTAGAATTGATGTTTTGACAAAAGAACTTGCAAGCATTGATGAACTTGAAAACACAGCAATGCAAAATAGAACTTCTGCAAATAAATTTATAGCTGAAAGACAAGCGAAATTTGCTGAGTTGAAAGAAAAGAGAGATCAAGTAAATGACTCCATGACAAAAATAAAAGTAGAAATCGCATCTCTTGAAGCTCAAAAAACATCTTTTGAACAAGATTTTGACCGTTTAAATGAAGAAATTAGAGTTAATACTTTACTTAAAAATTCAAATGAACAAGAATTAACTAAAATTGAAAAAACTATTTTTGAAGCAGAAAATATAATAAGACAACAAATAGAAACCCAAGCAAACAAAGAGGCAAATGATAAACTAAATTCACTTCGTGAAAAAATGCAGGGTTTTGAAAGTAAAAAACAAGAATTGCAAGACAATATAAAAATGCTCAACGATAGAAAAATGCAAATAATGAGTGAAATTACAAAACTCAACGATAAGAAAAATGCCTGCGAGCATCAACTAGAAAAAGTTGATATTGAAATAGAACAAATGCAAGAACGAATATACGAAGAATATTCACTTACATATAGTTCATGTCAAGAATTTGTTAGACAAGATTTCAATATTGACGAAGCAATGCCTGAAATCAGCAACTTGAAGAAAGAAATAAGTAAACTTGGTTATGTAAATGTTCATGCTATTGAAGATGTTAAACTTTTAATGGAAAGATATGACGGACTTAAAGAACAAACTGACGACTTAACAAAAGCAGAAGACAACTTAACAAAAGTTATTGAAGAATTGTCTGGCGAAATGAAAACTAGATTTGAAACAGAGTTCAATAAAATAAACGAAAACTTTAAAATAACATTTAGAGAGTTGTTTGGTGGCGGAAATGCAAGGCTAGAACTTACAGATCCAACAAATTTACTAGAATCTGGTGTAGATATTGTTGCAGAACCACCTGGCAAAAAACTTCAAAATATAACGCTATTATCTGGTGGAGAGAAGGCTCTTACAGCTATTGCAATTTTATTTGCAATATTAAAATTAAGACCAATGCCATTCTGCTTACTAGACGAAATTGAAGCAGCTCTTGATGACTCCAATGTTGGAAGATTTGCTGAATATTTAAGAAGATTTAGCAAAGTAACACAATTTATTGTCATCACTCACAGAAAACCAACAATGGAACTTGCTGACTGCTTATATGGTGTTACAATGGAAGAAAAAGGTGTATCAAAAATGGTAAGCGTTCAACTTAGTGACGCATTAAAAAATGTAGCGGAGGAAAATAAATAATGGGCATATTTAAAAAAATTGCACAAGCACTAAAAAGAACAAAAGAAGCTTTTTCACGAAAGTTAGATAGTTTGCTCTCTGGTGGCGAGCTTGATGACGATTTTTTTGAAGAATTAACTGACATTTTAATTTCAAGTGATGTGGGCTACTCTTGTAGTGAAGAAATTGTTGATAGGCTAAGAGTTTATGCAAGAAAAAACAAAATAAGAAAGGCTGATGAAGTTAAACAAGCATTAAAAATTATTTTAAACGACATTATGCAAGAAACATCACAAGTAGAAATAAAATATCCAGCAGTTATCACCATTGTGGGAGTAAATGGTGTTGGAAAAACAACGACCATAGGAAAACTTGCATCATATTTTAAATCACAAAAAAAAGATGTAACTCTTGTTGCAGGCGACACTTTTAGAGCGGCAGCAAGCGACCAATTAACAGAATGGGCAAACAGAAACAAGGTTAGAATTGTAAAGCATAGTGAAGGTGCAGACGCTGCGGCAGTTGTTTTTGATGGTATTTCTAGCGCAAAAGCAAAAAAAACAGATGTTTTAATTGTAGATACAGCTGGAAGATTGCAAACTAAAACTAATCTTATGGAAGAACTAAGAAAAATAGATAGGGTAATTACAAAAGAATATCCTGATGCCAATAAATACACATTTATTGTTCTTGATGCAACAACAGGTCAAAACGCACTTAGCCAAATAAATCATTTTAATGAATATGTTAATCTTTCTGGAATAATACTCACAAAA
>CALWEY010000014.1 GCA_944377435.1 uncultured Clostridia bacterium
CACTCCACCAAAGCAACCTTACATCACATAGCACACAAGTTTAATGTTGCTTCCGTCAGGACCTCACATGGTTCGCAAGTGGTCTATTGCATAAGACCTTGATTTCAACATGTCTAAATAATAAAACAAATATATGCACTAAAACCTCAGTCAGTTGGTCAACTCTACATATAGTGGATTGTAGATACAGAGAACCACTAACTCCCCGTTTAGCACAGCAATAGTATTGTATATTAAAACTAAAAAAAAATCAATATTTTTTTATGATTTGTTAAATTGTTTGCATTTTTTGTTTGTATTTAATACACTAATACTAATAAAAGTACAAATTATAACAAAAGGGGAAAATATTTTGGAAAAAAGTAATGCGGTTAGGTTTATTGATGCCTATAATAAAATTGATTATCAACTTAGAATACAATACAATTTTAAAAGAAGTATGAGCTTTTCTGATATGATTAGAAAGGCAGTTGTTATGAATCATATTGTGAGGAAATATGAAGATGACTTAATAGATTTTGGCAGGCTTAGAAACGCAATCATTCATAAATCAAACGATAAATTTTTGATTGCAGAACCACATACTGATGTAGTAGAAAAACTTGAAAAAATTGCAAAACTTATATCAACGCCACCAAAAGTAATTGAAACAAGTTGTGTCCATGATGTTTTTACTGTGTCTTATGATGTTTCAATTTTAAATGTAATAGAAATTATGGCACAAACAACATACTCCAATATTCCTGTTTTTAAAGATGGAGTTTTAATTGGCGTGGCAAATGGTCAAAAAATTATTGATGCCTTTGGCGATTATATGCTTAAAGGTGGAGTTTGTTCGGACTTTTTGAACAATAAAACAATAGAAGAAATTGTAACAATTCCAACCAGCAAAAAATACTATGAAATTGCAAGTATCGATGTTACAGTTGAAGAAATTATGAATATGTTTTTTACTAACAGAAAACTTTTGTGCGTAATTTTAACAAAATATGGAAAAATGGGGGAAACTCCTGTTGGAATTATAACATCATCAGATTTTATGGAATTAAATAAAATTGTAGAAAACTACTAAATTAAAAGGCAAAAAAATGAAATATAATAATGAATGGAAAGATTACGAAGTAATATCTACATCAAATGGTGAGAAACTCGAAAGATGGGGAGAGTATAAACTTCTTAGACCAGACCCACAAGTAATATGGAATACAGGTAAAAATTTAAGAGTTAAAGATCTCAATGCGCACTATCACAGAAGCTCTTCTGGTGGTGGAGAGTGGGAATATTTAATAAAAATGAAAGATGAGTGGACAGTTAGTTGGAGAAATCTTACATTTTTAATTAAGCCTATGGGTTTTAAACACACTGGACTTTTTCCAGAACAAGCAGTTAATTGGGACATGATGATAAATTTAATAAAAAATGCAAAAAGAGAAATTAAAGTTTTAAATTTGTTTGCCTACACTGGTGGAGCAACGGTTGCTTGCACAAGTGCAGGGGCAGTTGTTACTCATGTTGATGCAAGTAAGAATATGGTTGATAGAGCAAAACAAAATATGAAATTATCCAATCTTGACACAAAACCTGTTAGGTATATTGTTGATGACTGCAAAAAATTTGTAGAGCGTGAAATTAGACGCGGTAACAAGTACGATGCTATTATTATGGACCCACCAAGTTATGGCAGAGGACCAAGTGGCGAGATGTGGAAAATAGAAGATAATTTATTTGATTTTGTTAAACTTGTAAAGCAAGTTTTGTCAGATAATCCTTTGTTTGTTTTAATAAATTCATATACAACAGGACTTCAACCACTAGTTTTAAGAAACATTTTACAACTTGTTTTTGGCGAGAATAATATAGATACTTATGAAGTTGGCATAAAATGCAAAGATAATTTAATTTTACCATGTGGAGCAAGTGGGGTTAAAACATGGTAAATGTTTTGTACGAAGATAACCATGTTTTAGTTTGTGTAAAACCTCAAAATATTCCAACGCAACAAGACAGTTCAAACGATTTGGACATGCTTAATATTGTTAAAGGTTATATAAAAGAAAAATATCATAAGCAAGGTAATGTTTATGTTGGTCTTGTGCATAGATTAGATAGACCGACAGGTGGCGTGATGGTGTTTGCAAAAACATCAAAAAGTGCAAAAAGATTAAGCGAACAAATAAAAACAAAAAATTTTGAAAAAAATTATTTTGCTGTTTTGTGTGGCATTCCTAAAAACACAAGTGGAACGCTTGTTCATTATCTTAAAAAAAATGAAAAGCAAAATAAAGTTTATATTACATCGCAAGATGATGAGGGCTCAAAAAGAGCAGAACTAGATTATGAAGTAATTGAAACATATCAGAATAGGCTATCACTAGCTAGCATAAAACTAAAAACAGGAAGAAGTCATCAAATTAGAGTGCAAATGTCAAGCATGAAAACTCCACTTTTTGGGGATAGTAAATATGGAGAAAATGTCAATAATAATAATCTAGCATTGTGGGCGTATAAAGTATCGTTTGTTCACCCAACTACAAAACAAAAATTAACTTTTGTTGCATATCCACCTCTTTGTGATGTGCCATGGAAATATTTTCAAAAATTAAAAATAAATAAAGGAAATTAAAATGAAATTAAGAGAAGAAATTGAAGAAAAATATAAATGGGATTTATCTAATTATTTTAAAGATACACTAGAGTGGGACAATTTATTTAATTATGTAAAAAATAATTATAAAGAAATATTAAAATATGAAAATAAATTAAACAATAAAAAAGATATTTTTTCATGTTTAGAATTAGAAAATAAAATTTCTTATGATGCAGGACTTTTGTATGTTTATGCAAGCCTTTTAACAAAAGAAGATTCAACCAATTCTGCTTCTCAAAATTTATTAAATAAAATAGAAAAATTAAGTGTAGAAATTGACGAAAACACTTCATTTATTTCTGCCGAAATTAAAGAACTTGATAATGAATTTTTAAATGATTTAATAAAAGATGAAAAATTTAAAAATTATGATTTATATTTTAAAAATATTTTAAAAAATAAAAAACATATGCTTTCAAAAAATGAAGAAAAATTATTGGCAGGAACGGATGAATTTTCGGGACAATTTTCAAGCATATTTGATAAATTTGACACTGCCGATGTTAAATTTGATGACATTAAAGATTCTTGTGGCAAAGTTTATGAAATGAACAATTCGGTGTATGGAAAATATTCTCAATCGCAAGATAGAACACTTAGAAAAAATGCCTATATAAGCATGAATGGAGCATATGGCAAATTAAATCACACAATAACAGAAATTTATATGGGCAGTGTTAAAAGCGATTGTTTTTACTCAAAAATAAGAAATTTTAATTCAAGTTTGGAAGCATCACTTTATGCCGAAGAAGTAGATAAATCTGTTTATGACACATTGGTAAAAAGCGTAAATGATAATCTTGGCGTTTTTCATAAATTTTTTGATTTAAAAAGAAAAATTTTAAAACTAAATAAGTTGGCTGTATATGATATGCGTGCTGGCACAAAAAAAAAAAAAAAAGAATATTCATATGATGAAGCATTTGAAATTGTAAAGAGTGCCACAAAAGTTTTGGGCGATGATTATGTTAGTGTGCTAAATTCAGCAAAAAACGAAAGATGGCTTGATGTTTATGCAAACAAGGGAAAAGACACAGGTGCGTTTAGTTGGGGATTTTATTCAAAAAATCCTGTTGTGCTTTTAAACTTTGAAAACACAATAAACGATGTTTTTACACTTGGTCATGAACTTGGACATAGTATGCACACATATTATTCAAATAAAAATCAGCCTATGCAAAAGGCTGGTTACGAAATATTTGTTGCCGAAGTAGCTTCAACAGTAAATGAAATGCTTATAATAAATTATCTTTTAAAAAATGCAAAATCAAACAGAGAAAAAGTTTATTATTATGATTATTTATTTAAAATGTTCTATTCTACAATATTTAGACAAACACTTTTTGCTGAATTTGAAGAACATGTGCATAACTGCTATGAAAAAGGACTAGAAACCACATCACAAGCACTAAACGATTACTATTATAACTTAAATAAAAGATATTTTGGCGAAAATGTTGAACTTGTGGACGAAATTAAATATGAATGGTCAAGAATACCACATTTTTATTCTTCATTTTATGTTTACAAATATGCAACAGGTTTAATATCTGCATTTTTAATTGCAAATAAAATTTGCGCAGGCGATAAAGAAACTTTACAGGGTTATAGAAAATTTCTAACAATGGGATCAACAAAACCACCTGTAGAACTTTTAAAAATTGCAGGAGTAGACTTAGATAATAAACAAACATTTGATTATGTTTTTAATAAGATGCAAAAACTATTAAACGATTGGGAAAAACTTATATAAATATTATGCTTAAAAGATTTTCTTTTAGGCATTTTTAATATAAAGTTTTGCCAATAATAATTCCGCTAAGTAAGTATATTAGTTCATCACAAGAACAATTTTGTCTACGGCAATTTTTATCGCATGGTATATTTGGCGTACATGGATTGTTGCATGATGGGAATGGTGGAAACCATGGGAAATTGTTTAGGTGGCAGTTGTTGCAAGCATAGTTAAAACCACAACCTAAATTGTTTGGACGAAAGCAATTTGACCTCATATCAATGTATGGGTGTTCTTCATATGTTCTGTATATATAACGCATAATAACCTCCATACCATGATATGAAGGTTATTTTTAATATGTACCTTATTCAATTTTTGTGTACGACGACACATCAATTTTGTCGCTCTCAATTTTTTGTTCTTTCTTATTATTACTATTATTAGATAATATTGAACTAATTAGGGGATTAGACCCGCTTAAACTTGGCAAGATTTCGTTTATTCCTTTGTTTGACATAAGAAGCGGAAGCAATTTACTGAGCATGTTTGATTGATTATTTTCCATTTGATTTTGTAAGTTGTTATTTTGGGAATTTTGACCATCAAAGTCAGTGTTAATGTACGGATATGCATTTATATTAAAATTGTTTTGATTATTTTCACTTTGTTGATTATTGTTTCCACTATTACTCACTGAATTTGAATTGTTTATATTTGAAAGATTTGAGTTGTTTAAATTTGGAAGAAAAGAAAAAAGGTTGTTTAAAATATTGTTCATAATAACTCCATCACTAAATATAATATGCAAGCATATATTATTTTAGTTAAAGGAGTGTTTATGAAACTGAGTGAATTTAAAAACACAGAAAAAAGTCAATCTAAATCTAGCGAAAACAGAGAAAAAGAAGATAAAAAAGTTAAACACACAAATAAACAAAATGAAAAGACAATTGAAGAGTTATATAGTACATATAAAAACATGAATTCAAACGAACTTCTAGCACAGTTATTAAAGCAAGTTGACAGTCAAAAAAAAGAAGGAACATTTGATTTTGACAATTTAAAAAACTCTTTAAATCAAGTTATGCCGTTTTTAAATGAAGAACAAAAAAATAATTTAATGACAATTTTAAATCAAATTAAATAAAATGTAATATGAAAAAAATTGATGTGAGATTAGAAAAAATATTTACACTTTCAAACAAGGACGAAAAGCATACTTGTTTAGTTTATGTAAACAACTTTAACAAAGCAAGAAACTTTTTTGAAAGCAAAAATATAAAAGTATTAAGGGAATATAAATTTTTAAATTTAATTGCAATATCGTCAAATCAGGAGACAATTTTTAGTTTTGAAAATTTGCCTTTTATCGATTATGTTGCAATGTCGTCACAGGTTATGGCACTTACAAATGTGGCACGCAAAATAATGGGGGCAGACAACTTGGACTTTGGTGGTGAAGGTGTTAATGTGGCTGTTATAGACACAGGCATAAGTTCGCATTTTGACTTTGTTTTAGGTCATAATAGAATAATAAAATTTGTTGACCTTATAAATGACAAACAAAAATTTTATGACGATAATGGTCATGGTACATTTGTTTCGGGAGTGCTAGCTGGAAATGGATTGTTATCTTTTGGAAAGTATAGAGGTTTTGCACCAAATTGCAACATAATTTCAGTTAAGGCACTAGACAAGAACGGTGAAGCAAATGCAATGGTTATTTTAGATGCCATGGAGTGGGTATTTGAAAATAGAAAAAAATACAACATAAAAGTTGTATGTATGAGTTTTGGTAGTGAACCTATTGGCTTTAATGATCCAATTATGAAAGGTGCTGAGAAATTATGGAATAATGGAGTTGTTGTGGTTGCAGCAGCGGGCAATAGTGGACCCAAATTTAAAACAATTAAAAGTCCGGGGATAAGTTCTAAAATAATTACGGTTGGTGGATTTAATGATAACAGAATGGGTCTAAAATATGAAGAAAGTTTTTTTGAGATTGCAGAGTTTTCTTCAAGGGGACCAGCATTTTCGAATATAAAGCCAGATTTAGTTGCTCCAAGTGTAGATATAACATCGTGCAGTAAGGACAATGGTTATATTAAACTTAGTGGAACAAGTGTTGCGACACCAATGATTGCTGGAATTTGTGCTTTAATACTTCAAAAATTTCCAAAATATAATCCTGACCAGATAAAGAAAATTTTACTTAGATGTTGCAAATCTATTTGCCATAACTACAATCTTGAAGGAATGGGTTATCCCAAAATAACATAATCATTTTATTTGTTTAAGTATTATGTCAACAATCTTATTGTTGGCATTTTTTAGGTTTAATTTTTGTAAATTTGTGGTGTAAACATCTTGATTTTTTAAAGTATTGTCAATAGAATTTAACAAATTTTTTGTGTTTAAATTTTCTTGTAACAAAACATTTGCAAGTTTATTTTTTTCAAAATTTTTTGCATTTTCAACTTGGTCGCCTCTTGAATTTCCTTTTGGCAAAGGTATTAAAAGCATATTTTTTTGTATACTGGCAAGTTCAAAAATAGTATTTGCTCCACTTCTACAAACGCAAACATCACACAGGTCAAAAAAATCTTCAATATTATTGGTAAATGGTACTTGATAATAGTTTTTTGCTTTTATTTTTTTTCCATTTTTGCCAGTTATATGTAAAACATTATAAAGATTTACAAGTTCGTTAATTGAACTATAAACGGCTTCATTTATTGCTGTTGCACCTAAACTTCCGCCCATAAACATAACTGTTTTTTTTGATTTGTCATAATCAAATTTTTTAATTATGTTTTTTTTGTTGCCTTCAAATATTTGATTTCTTATAGGCGAGCCTGTAAATACACATTTTTTGTTTATTTTTGCTGTACTTTCAAAACTTGTGCAAACCACATTTGCGTACTTTAGTATAATTTTGTTTGCAAGTCCCATGCTTAAATCTGATTCATGACTTACAACAGGAATTTTTAATTTTTTTCCAGCAATGCAAACAGGTACTGAAACATAGCCACCTTTTGAAAAAATAACATCAGGTTTTAATTTTTTTAAAATTTTTTTTGCTTGGCAAATGCTTTTTATTAGTTTGAAAGGAATTAAAAATGTATCAATTGATATTTTTCTAACAAATTTTGTGGCACTAATTTCATAAAAAGGAATGTTATATTTTTTCACGATTTCTTTTTCCATTGCATTTGTGCCTATGTAATAAATGTTGTCAAAATGTTCTTTTAAATAGGGAAGTAGTGCTATGTTTGGCATTATATGTCCAGCAGTTCCACCACCAGTTAAAATTATTGTTCTTTTTCTCATTTTTTCTCCAATAATAAAATTTAATTAAAAATATATTTGTTTATTTTTAATACTGATAATTTAATTTATGCAAATATTTGAAAAATTATATATTTAAAAAATGTATTTATTATAAAAATTATTAAATTGTTTATAACTAATTTGTTAAAAAAAACATTTACAAAAACAAAAAATTGTCTTATTATATTATTAGTATATATAATAAAATTAACTTATAATGGTGGAAGTAATGACAAATAGTAGTTCATATGATTCAAAAGATATTGTAGTTCTTGAAGGCCTAGATGCCGTAAGATTAAGACCCGGAATGTACATTGGCACAACAGGATCAAAGGGATTTCATCATCTTCTTTGGGAAATTGTGGATAATAGTATAGATGAAATTTCAAACGGTTTTGGCGATACAATAAATATAACCATAAATAAAGACGGTAGTGCAACAGTTAGTGATAATGGTAGAGGTATACCTGTTGATTTGCACCCAACTTTAAAAAAATCTGGTGTTGAAGTTGTATTTACTCAACTTCATGCTGGTGGAAAATTTAACAACAAAAGTTATAGTTATTCTGGTGGTCTTCATGGCGTTGGTGCATCAGTTACAAACGCACTTAGCGAATGGCTTAAAGTAGAAGTTAACAAAGATGGCAGAAAGTATTTTATGGAGTTTTCATCTCGTGAAATAAATGGAAAACTTAAAAGTGGTGTTCCACTTTGTGAACTTCATGACATAGGGCCAACAACCAAGCAAGGCACAACGGTAACATTTTTGCCTGACAAACGAATGTTTGGTGATATAACTTTTTCATACGATGTTATAAATAGAAGAATAAAAGAACTTGCATTTTTAAACAAAGGTTTAAAAATTACACTCTTTGACGAAAGAACAGGAAATCATAATGAGTATCATTATGAAGGTGGAATAAAAGACTTTATTGCATACATTGATGAAGGGAAAACAAGATTATTTTCGTCTCCAATTTATTTTTCATGCGAAACGGATATAATCAAATTAGAAGTTGCAGTTGAATACACAGATTCATATACTGAAAACACTTTTAGTTATGTCAATAACATTCCAACAACAGAGGGTGGAACACATGAAACAGGGTTTAAATCTGCTTGGACAAAAGTTTTTAATGACTATGCAAGAAACAATGGTTATTTAAAAGAAAAAGACCAAAACTTTTTAGGTGAAGATTTTAGAGAAGGTATAACATGCGTTCTTGCTGTTAAGATGCACAATGTAGAGTTTGAAGGTCAAACTAAAACAAAACTTGGAAATCCAGAAGCAAAAACAGAAGTAGAAAGAGTTACTATAATTGAACTCAATAAACTTCTTGCAAATAAAGACTACGCAAAAATTGCAGAAACTGTTATAGAAAAAGCAAAAGCAGCTGCAAAAACAAGGGAAGCAGCAAAACGAGCAAAAGAGCTTTCAAGGGCAAAATCTAATGCTGATAATTTTAACTTGGTTGGAAAACTTGCCGCTTGCACATCAAGAAAGAGCGAAAAAAGCGAATTGTTTATAGTGGAAGGAGATTCTGCTGGTGGCAGTGCAAAACAAGGCAGGGATAGAATGTTCCAAGCAATTTTACCACTTAAAGGTAAGCCATTAAATGCCGAAAAGAAAAGAATAGACCAAGTGCTTGCAAACGAAGAAATACGAACAATAATAAGCGCACTAGAAACAGGCATTGGAGAAGACTATAACGGGGACAATTTAAGATATAACAAAGTTATAATTTTGTCTGATGCTGACCAAGATGGTGCTCATATTAGAGCAATTCTATTAACATTCTTTTTTAGATATATGCGCAATTTAATCAACGATGGTCATGTGTACATTGGACTTCCACCACTATACAAAGTTTACAAAAAGAATTATGAAGAATATGTATATTCCGATTATGAACTCAATGACGCAATACAGCGTGCGGGCAAAGGTTATCAAATTCAGCGTTATAAAGGACTTGGCGAAATGAATCCTGAACAACTATGGGAAACAACCATGGACCCAGAAAAAAGAACACTCGTTCAGGTTACAATAGACGATGCTGCCGAAGCCGAAAAAATGGTTACAACATGGATGGGCGACAATATAGATGCAAGAAAAGCATATATTGCTCTTCATGCAAACTTTAATAGGGAAGACAAATTTGGTGAAGAAATTATGTCTTAGGGGGAATTGTGGAAGATGAAAACAATTTGCCACAAGAGCCACTTTTAGGACAAATTTGTTACGATGAACTAGAACTAAAAGAAGAAATAAAAGAAGATACAGATGTGGCAATAATAAAAGGTCAAATGAATTTAGACGATATAAATTTAAACAATAGTAAAAACGATAATTATATAGAAGAAACAAAGGGAACAAAAAAAGTGGAGAAACAACCAAAACAACAAATAAATACAAATGGTTTTGATAATGGTTCAACAAGGGGACTAATACAAAAGTCCCTAGAAGATGTTATGCATGATAGCATGATACCATATACAGAACATGTTGTTATGGATAGAGCACTGCCAAGAGTTGAAGACGGGCTTAAACCTGTTCAAAGAAGAATTTTATATTCTATGCTTGAACTTGGTCTCGAACCAGACAAACCATACCGTAAAAGTGCAAGAATTGTCGGAGATTGTATGGGTAAATATCACCCACATGGCGATAGTTCTGTTTACGATGCAATGGTAAGAATGGCACAACCTTATAGCATGAATGAAATACTTGTTGACGGTCATGGAAACTTTGGCTCAATAGACGGCGACAGTGCCGCTGCCATGCGTTACACAGAAGCAAGACTTGCTCCACTTGCAATGGAACTACTCAGAGATTTAGATAAAAACACAGTGCATTGGAGTTTAAACTTTGATGACACGCTAAAAGAACCTGACATGCTCCCAGGAAGATTTCCAAATTTGCTGGTTAATGGTGCATCTGGAATTGCAGTTGGTGTTGCAACAAATATTCCACCACACAATTTTGCAGAAGTTTGTGATGCAGTTATTGCATATATAAATAAACCAACAATTAAACTTGATGAAATTATGCATTATATAAAAGCGCCAGATTTTCCAACGGGTGGACAACTTATTGTTGGCGATGACCTTGTTAACGCATATAAAACAGGTAAGGGAAAAATTACAATAAGGGCAACAGTAAATATTGAAACCGAAGGAGATAAACAATCTATTGTAATAACAGAACTTCCTTATCAAACCAATAAAGTTGCACTTCTTCAAAAAATTGCTGAACTTAAAGAACAAAATAAAGATAAACTTTCAGCCATTAGTGAAATTAGAGATGAATCTGATAAAAATGGTATGAGAGCAGTAATCAAATTAAAAAAAGAAGGCAATGCAAAAGCAATACTAGATTATTTATATAAAGCAACAGGAATGCAAGTTAGTTATGGTATAAACATGGTGGCAATTGCAGATGGAAAACCAAAACAAATGGGACTGCTTGAAATTATATCATACTATGTAGAATATCAACGCGAGATAATTCATAGAAGAACTAAGTTCGATTTAGATGCTTGCAAAGATAGAGCACATATAATTGAAGGTCTTTTAATTGCAATTCATAATATTGATGATGTAATTAAAATTATTAAAAAATCTGCAAATACAAGCGAAGCTAAACAAAAATTAAAAGAAAAGTTTTTACTCAGCGAAAAACAAGCACAAGCAATACTTGATATGCGTCTTGCTAGACTTGTCAACTTGGAAGTAAACAAATTAGAGCAAGAACTTAAAGAGTTAAAAATAAAAATTGAAGAACTAACAGCAATTTATAACTCTAAAAAACTTCAATATAATGTTGTAAAAGAAGAACTTTCTGCAATAAAGAAACAATACAAATCTGCAAGAAAATCAGTTGTAACAACTTCTAATGAAATAAAATACGAAGTTGTAGACGAAGATGTAAGTTTTGCAAGAGAAGTAGTAATTGGAGTTACAGCTTCAACCACAATAAAAGCAATACCACTTAAAAACTATAATCTTGCACAAAAAGAACTTACAGACACATCAACACTAAATGATGTTTATACATTGCTTAAAAATGCACTCACAAGTCAAAAAGCACTTGCGTTTACAAATCTTGGTAATTGTGTAAAAATAAATTTAAGCAAGGTACAAGAAGCAAAATGGCGAGATAAGGGAATGACACTTCAATCGCTTGATAAAAACTTTAAGATTGATGAAAAAATTGTTGAACTTAGAGTTATTGATGATGAAGAACTTATGTCGCATGAAGAAATAATTTTCTTTACAAAAGACGGACTTGTTAAGAAAACAAGTCTTGGTGAATATTTTGTTAATAAAACATATTTCCAAGCAATAAAACTAAAAGACGGAGATAGAGTTGTTGGTGTTCAAACATTCCAGAAAGAAAAGTCAATACTTATGATGTCTAAAAACGGTATGGTGCTTAATTACGAAAACTTGGAGATACCACTAACCGGAAGAGTAACATCAGGTGTAAAAGGCATGAACATCGACGATAATGATGAAATTGTTTTTGCTGATCAAGTAATGGAATCGGGAGCACTGACTGTTGTAACAAGCAAAGGCTTTATGAAAAATGTTCCTATCGGAGAGTTTGAAGTTATGAGTAGGTATAGAAAAGGACTTCGTGTTGTAAATGTAGAACAGCAAGGAAATGTAGTATATGGAAAATTTGGAATAGTTCCACCAACTCTTGCAGTAAAAACCGAAAATAAACTTGAAAAAGTTTCTTCAAGACAAATAACTTACGATTCAAGACTTGGCAAAGGTAAACAAAATATAAAATCAAAAATACTCGATGTTTTTGAATATATATCATAAATAAATTATTGTTGTTTTTATAATTTTATATAAAAAACTTTGACTAAAAAAGTCAAAGTTTTTATATTTTATTTTTCTTATGTGTCTAACATTTTTTTAATATAATTTTAATCTATGTCAAGTTTTTCAAAATCAAATACAGGACTATTAAAAAACTCTGTGATTGAAACGCCCAGTTCACGAATAATAAGAGCCATACTTTTAAAATTTGAAGCTTTTGTTTTATTGTTTAAAATCGAAGTCATAGTGCTATGATATAAACCTGTTAATTGTTCTAGTTTATATTGTGTCATCTTTTTATCTTTTAAAATTTCTCTTACACGAATTGCAAAAGCTTGATTTAGTGTCATAATAATCTCCATTTATTCTATGTACATTCTATCATACGCAAAATTTATAATATGTAGTATAGATTGGTCAAAATTGTTGTTTTTTTATAAAAATATGTTATAATAGGTAGTATAGATTGGTCATTGTGGAGAAATTTATGTTGTTTAATAGCAGTATATACTTAAAACAGGTAAAAAAAGAAATTAACGATATTATACATAATCTTAATTCAACAACTTTGTGTTTTACAGGACATAGGAGCCAAAAATTGCCTTGGGGGTTTAATGAAGTAGATGAAAGGTGTTTAAAAATGAAAAAAATTTTATGTTTAGAGATAGAAAAATCTATTTTACAAGGATATAAAACTTTTTTGTGTGGTATGGCTCTTGGTTTTGATATGATATGTGCTGAAATTGTTTTAAATTTTAAAAAAAAATATAAAGATATTAAATTAGTTGGTGCTATTCCTTGCAAAAATCAAGATAGCAAGTGGAATATCAAACAAAAAAAGAGATATAGAAAAATACTTAACCAATTAGATACCATTAGATGTATTTATAAAAAATACAATGGTGCTAGATGTATGATTGAAAGAAACAATTTTATGGTCAATAATTCTTCTAAAATGATAGCATTATTTAATGGCATTGATGGAGGAACTAAAAAGACAATAGATTATGCAAAAAAACTAGGTTTAGAAATAGTTATAATAAAACCTTAATTGGTAAAAAAGTGTAACATTTGTTACACTTTTTTTATAAAATTTGAATAAATTCACGAAGCAAAGAATTTTCAGGAATTACATTTTTGTCAATTTGTTCAAAATTATTTAGTTTTGTTTTTATTTCAAGAGTTTCTTGTGAGTTTTCACTGATTAGTGGCATTAAATATTTTGCATACAAAAGTGGTTCATACATATGGGTAGAGTCAACAAAATAATCGGCTTCATTTTTAAATGGGTCAATGTTAACTTTTTCGCCATCTAAAACTTCATTCCATGTTTCAAGTGTTTGTTCTATATTTCTTCCACGAGTATAATAATCTCTAATTAGTCTTCTTAAAAGTCTAACTTGTGTATAGTTCAATATTGTTTTTTGATCTAAATTAAAATTAGACATAACGCAAATATAAACTTTATAAACTTCGCTATCATGATTACTTATTAAAGTTGGATTTAGGGCATGTAACCCTTCAATAATTAAAACGCTGTTTTCATCTATTGTTAATTTTGTATATGTTTCTTCTCTTTTTCCTGTTATAAAATTGTATTTTGGCATATATGCACATTTATTTTCAGTTAAATCGTTTAAAAATTTGTTTAGATATTTTATATCAAGTGCTCTTAAACTTTCAAAATCGTAATTCCCATTTGGTAATTTTGGAGTTTTATCTCTATTCAAAAAGAAATCATCAAGAGAAACGAATATTCCGTTTTTATCATATTTTTTAAGTTCATTGGCAATAAGTTTACTTGTGGTTGTCTTTCCAGATGACGAAGGGCCTGCTACAAGTATAATTTTAGATTTTTTATTTATTGCTTCTAAAACAAGTTCGCTTATTTGTTCATGATACATTTCTTCACTCATACCAACAAGAAGATTTGTGTCATTTTTTGCTAAATTATTTATTTCATCTACAAAAAATATATTATTTTCGAGTAAATTTTGCATAATTCTCCTTTTTTCACGCTTTTTAAGTATAACATTTATATCCATTTTTTAGAAATACTTTTTAAACAATTATTTTATTTTTGCAAAATATATTTTTTTTTGACTTATTTTGCTTATGTGGGTACAAAAAATTTATTTGCACTAATATATATATGTAAAACAAAGTGCAAATTTATTATGTGTGTATTTTTGTTTTTTATAAAGGGTGGAATTATGAAACTAGATTTACTTTTAAAAAATATTGAAGTTAAAAATGACATTTCAAAATTTAAAGATTTAGATATATCATCAATAAGCGTAAACGCACAAAACAAAATGAATAACGGTTTGTTTTTTTGTTACAAGGGTAGTCATGATGGATATGGTTTAATTGATGAGGCAATTTCTAATGGTGCTTGTGCATTCATTGTTGACAAACTTGTAGATAAAAATATAAATCAAATTTTGGTTGACGATGTTAGAAAATGCATAGGACTTATTGCAAAAGTTTTTTATGGCACAGAAAATGTTAAGGTTATTGGTGTTACAGGAACCAACGGCAAAACAACAACTACTTTTATAATTAAAAGCATTTTAGAAACAGCAAATAAAAAGGTGGGTGTAATTGGAACAAACGGCATTTATTTTTGCGATAAATTTTTGCCGGCAAAATTAACCACCCCAGACCCAATAGATTTACACGAAATATTTTCAATAATGAAAAAAGGGAAAGTTGATTACATCGTTATGGAAGTGTCAGCGCACGCAATATATTTAGAAAAAATTGTTGGAATTGATTTTGTTTGTAAAATATTAACAAATGTAACGCAAGATCACTTGGATTTTTTTAAAAACATGAAAGAATATCAAGACACAAAATTAAGTTTTTTTAACAAAGATGATTTAATGGTTATAAATGCTGATGATGAGTGTGGTCAAATTTTATTAAAAAAATATGAAAATGCAATTTCATACGGAATAAAAAATCCAAGTGATGCATTTTGTATTGAAATTACAAAAGATTGCCTAAATTATGTTATGAACATTAGTGATAATGTAATAAAACTTAAAACTCATTTATATGGATTATTTAATGTTTATAACGCTCTTGCAAGTGCAGTATGTTGTTATTTTTTAGGAATTGGCATAGATGACATAAAAAAGGGTATCGAAAACGCAAAATCTGTAGAAGGAAGATTTAATGTTATAACTCATAATAATAAAAAAATAATTATAGATTTTGCTCATACTCCAGACGGACTTGAAAATGTTTTAAAAACAGCAAGAAAAATAACTGATGGAAAACTTGTTTGTGTTTTTGGTTGTGGTGGAGATAGAGATAAATCAAAAAGGGCAGTTATGGGTGCAGTCGCCGAAAAGTATGCAGATTACTCTTTTGTCACAAGCGATAACCCACGATTTGAAGAGCCTTCAAAAATTATAAAACAAATACTTGAAGGGTTTAACAAAACAAATTATTATGCAGTTGAAGATAGAACAACGGCAATAAAAATTGCAATAAGTTCACTAAAAGAAAATGACACTCTTATAATTTGTGGCAAAGGTGGAGAAAATTATATGGACATAAAAGGAGAAAAACTGCCATATAGTGATTTTGAAGTAGTAAAAAATTGTATTAAGGATAATTTATGTTAATAAGATATTTAATTGTTTTTTTAGTGGCGTTTGGTGTGTCTGCTCTTTTATCGCCAATTGTTGTTAATTTAATTAAAAAATTAAAAGCAAAACAAACAATACTTCATTATGTTAAAGAGCACGAACAAAAAAATGGAACTCCAACAATGGGTGGAATAATTTTTGTTGTTTCGTGCACACTTGTGTGTTTGTGTTTTGTGTGGGGAGAGTTTTTACTTGCAATAATCACTCTCGTGGTTATGCTTGCATATGGACTACTTGGTTTTTTAGATGATTTTTTAAAAGTTCATTATAAACATAATTTAGGGCTTAGGGCTTATCAAAAAATAATTGGACAAGTTGGTATTGCCACTATTATTGCTGTTTTTGTTTATCAATCAAATTTAGTTGGTACACAAATTTTTATACCTTTTACAAAAACAACTATTGATTTAGGAATATGGATAATTCCGTTTATTATTTTTGTATACTTGGCTGTTGTAAACAGTGTAAATTTAATTGATGGACTTGATGGGCTTGCGAGTGGTGTAAGTTTTGTTTACATTGTGAGTTTTGCTTGTGTTATGTTTTTATATCAAGATAATTTTAGTGGACAAACATTTGTTGAAATGCAAAATTTACAACAAATATGTTTTGCAATGGCAGGTTGTTTGCTTGCATATTTTATGATAAACTGCTTTCCTGCAAAAATATTTATGGGAGATACAGGATCACTTGCTCTTGGCGGACTAATAACAACTCTTGCTGTGTTGTCAAAATTAGAACTTTACATTCCTTTTTTGGGTCTTTGTTATGTTATAACTGCATTATCTGATATTATTCAAGTATTGCACTATAAAAGGACAAAAAAGAGAATATTTTTAATGGCACCACTTCATCATCATTTTCAAATGAAAGGTGTGCATGAAAATAAAGTTGTCGCAATATATATAATATCGACAATGATTATTTGTTTACTTACAATAACATTGATTTTATATATTGGTGGCTAAAATGAATATTTTAACAAAAAATTTTTTAGTATATGGAACAGGCTTGTCGGGAACAAGTGCTGTTTCTTTTTTGCTTTCTCGTGGGGCAAAAAATGTTTATACATATGACGATACAAGTACCACACAAATAAAAGATACAATAAAATTAGAAAATTTAGATGATATAAAATCTTTGGACTTAGAGTGCGTCATACTTAGTCCGGGAGTACAAGTTATAGGCAATGAAAATATACAAAAGTTTGACAATAACCGCATTCCATACATAAGTGAGTTTAGTTTAGGCTTTATGTTTTCGCAAGGCAAAAAAATTTGTATAACAGGAACAAATGGAAAAACAACAACTGTTAATCTTATTTATCAAATGTGCAAAACAAAATATAAAAATGTTTTCTTGTGTGGAAACACAAATACTCCCATAACAAAAATAGCAAATTTAACTTCATCTGATAGTGTTGTTATATGCGAAGTTAGTAGTTTTGCACTTGAAACTGCAAAAGATGTTAAACCAAGTATCTGTTCAATTTTAAATATAACAAATGACCACATCAACAGACATTTAACTATGGAAAATTACATAAATGTAAAAACAAAAATAACAGCACTTCAAGATGAAAATGACATTTTTGTTTGCAATGATAATTTTGACATTAAAACCAGTGCAAAAATTGTAAATTATAGCTTAGTCGATAGATGTAGTGGAGCATATCTTCATGACGGCTTTATTTGTTATAACAACAAAAAAATTGTGAACAAAAAAGACATACACTTAATAGGAGAAAAAAATCTAGAAAACATACTTTGTGCTGTTACAATTAGCAAACTTTTAAAAGTAAAAAATGGTAAAATAAAAAAAGTATTAAAAACATTTAAAGGTTTAAAACATAGGCTACAAAAAGTTATGTTTAAAGACAATATTACATATATTGATGATAGTAAAGCGACAAATCCAGACAGTACAATTTCGGCACTAGAAAGTTTTAAATCAAGCATCGTCCTTTTGTTGGGTGGAAGCGACAAGGGTTATATGTATGATAACATATTTGAGCATTGCTATAATGTAAGGCAAATTATTACATTTGGAGATATGTCTGAAAAAATAAAACAATGTGCAATAGAAAACAATTTTGATGCTGTTATTTCTTTTAAACATATGAATGATGCAGTAAAATACGCAATTAGCATTGCAAAAAACGGAGATGTTGTATTATTTTCTCCTGCATGTGCAAGTTTTGACGAATTTCATTCTTATGATGAGCGTGGAAATAAATTTATTGAAATAGTTAAGGAATTAAATGAAGAAAATTAAAGTAGATAAAACTAGCCTAACAATAATCTTATGTACGCTTACACTTTGCGTTTTTGGTTGCATAATGGTTTACAGTGCAAGTTGTTATTCTTCGCAAAAAAATTTTGATAATCAGTGGTATTTTTTAGTAAAGCAAATTATTGGTGTACTACTAGGCTTATGTGGTTTTGTGTTCTTTTATTTTTTTGATTATAAAAAACTAAAAAAATTCAAATGGATAATGTTTATTGTATCTATTGTTTTGTTAGTTTTAGTATTTATTCCAGGCATAGGAATATCAAACTATGGTGCCAGAAGATGGATAGGATTTTTTGGCTTTTCTTTTCAACCAAGTGAGATTGCAAAATTTTCTCTAGTTCTATTTTGTGCTTGTCATTTTGCAAAAAACAAAGACAATGCAAAAAGTTTTAAAACAATGCTTTTACCACTCATGGTTGGGGCAGTGTTTTGTTTGCTTGTAATACTTGAGCCCAACATGAGCATAACAATGTGTATTGCAATAGTTATGGTTTGTATGATGTTTTTTGGTGGGACAAACCTTAAATATTTTGTTGTTCTTGGTTGTATGGCACTTGTAATGATTCCTGTTTTAATAATAATAGAACCGTATAGACTTTTAAGACTTATGGCTTTTTTAGACCCTTGGGCTTCTCCACAAGGTGAAGGATTTCAACTTATTCAATCGTTGTATTCACTTGGTAATGGTGGACTTTTTGGAGTGGGACTTTTTAGTTCGAGACAAAAATATTTATATTTGCCATTTGCAGAAAGCGACTTTATTTTTTCAATTATATGCGAAGAATTGGGCTTTTTTGGAGCGTCAATAATTGTTACTATCTTTGCTGTTTTAGTTGGTGCACTTGTTAAAGTTTCACTAAATGCAAAAGATAGATTTGCAAGTCTTCTTATTGCGGGAATTGCTTGCGTAATAAGTGTTCAAGTAATTTTAAACATTGCCGTTGTAACTGGAAGTATTCCACCAACAGGACTTCCACTACCATTTATAAGTGCAGGTAGCACTTCGCTTATGGTGTTTATGAGTGCTCTTGGTGTATGCTTAAATGTTAATAAACAGAGCAAATAAAAGATAATAAATGTATACAAAACCTATTGTATACATTTTTTTATATTTAAAAATTTTTAAAATAAAATTTGCATTTTATCAAATGGTTTATTAAAATAAAGTGTCTTTATAATCATAAAAAAGGTAAGGCACATGAAATATATTTTACAATTAGAAACAAAAGATTTGATTTTGCGTAAAGCAAAACAAGAAGATTTAGAAAACATATTCAATAATTAGTGGTCGAGTGAAAGAAGTTCTAAATATATGTTGTGGGTTCCACAAAAAAATTTACAAGAAGCACAAGAAAGATTAAATAGAACTCTTGAGTTTCAAAAAAATAATTTTGCATTTTTTGTTTGTGATAAAAAAACAGGCATGGCGATAGGACAAGCAGGTATGAAGGAAATAGAACCAGGTATATACGAAGATATTGGAATTGGAATAGGTGAAAATTTTGTTGGACATGGTTACGGAAAGCAAATTTTAAATTGTTTTATAAATTACTTGTTTAATGAACTAAATGCAAAAAAAATAGTTTGTTCATGCCACTGCGAGAATATTGCATCGGAAAAATTACAAAAATCATGTGGGTTAAAATATGCATATTCAAAAATGTACATAAGACAGAAAGATGGTTTGTGTTATAGGGCAGATTACTATGAAATCACAAAAGAAGAGTATTTGCAAAGAAAATAAGATTTTAATATAAAACAAATATGTTTTGATTGTATAATTTTATGTGACAAAATAGTTATAAAAAGAAAACAAATAAAAAAAGGTAAAATAACAAATGAGTAAAAATCGTGTAGTATATTTTGACATAGTTAAAGCTGTTTTAATTTTTTTTGTGGTTTTGGGTCATGTAATAGAAAATTACACAAAAAACCCAGTTACAAAGGCAATATATTTATTTATATATGCTTTTCATATGCCATTATTTGTTTTTATTTCAGGAGTTTTTGCAAAATACAATAAAAAAACTTGTTTTAATTATTTATTTTATTATTTAATTTTTGACATTATAAGCATTCTTCTAAAAATTTTTGTTTTTCAACCAACAACTACATTTTCTACATCAAAAATTTTAAATTTTATTTTTGTACCTCAATGGACACTTTGGTATATATTTGCCTTGCCAATATGGGTTTTTAGCTTAAAAATTATAAAAAATGTTACAATTCGTAAAGTGTCAATTGCTTTAGTAGTCGCTTTAATTGTTGGGTTTATTCCTGTATTTAATTCAGTTTTGTCTATAAGCAGAATATTTTATTTTTATCCATTTTTTCTACTTGGAAACATTTGTGGTGGGAAAAATATAAATAAATTTTTAAGTTACATAAAAACAAATAAAAACATAAGAATGAAAATTTTAGCTAGTATTTTTCTGATTGTTTTATTTTTCTTATTTTTACAATTTCAAAACAGCATCTCAAAAAGTATTTTTTATGGTTCAAGTCCTTATAATAATATAGGAGATTTGTTTATTAGAATACTAAATTATCTAATTGGATTAAGTACATCTATCGCCGTTTTAATTATTATTCCATTTCCTAGTAATGACAAAAATATTTTGACAAAATTCATTTCCTCTATTGGGACTAGAACATTATCAATTTATCTTTTTCATTCAATAGCAATATCGTTTTTTGAAAAATATGTCCCTTTAAAATTAGATGATTTATGGTATATTTTGTTGTTTTCGATTTCTTTCTCAATTTTAATAATACTGCTTACAGCCCCATTAAATTTCATAATTAAAAGATTAAAAATTTTAAGATAATAAGAATTAAAAAATTCTCCTTAATATAGTGGTTTAGACACAAAAAAATATTTATGTGCATAGATTAGAGTGGAGACTACAATGGAGAATTTTTTTATTTGTGGTGGAAATAAACTTGATGGCAGTTTAGAAATTTCAACATCAAAAAATGCCGTTTTACCAATTTTAGCAGGGTGCATACTTTGCGATAAACAAATTATTTTACATAAATTTCCAAAATATGAAGATACAAAAAATATGCTTAATATTCTTCAAAGTTTAGGAGCAAAATATTTCTTTCAAGATGATAGTGTAATAATAAATTGTCAACCAATTACAAAAAGTGAAATTCCTATGGAACTCGCTTCAAAAATAAGGTCATCTTTTTTTAGTTTAGGTGCAATTCTTTCAAGGTTTAAAAAAGCTAAAGTTGCTTATCCGGGTGGTTGTGCAATAGGTGCAAGACCAATAGATTTACATCTTAAAGGATTAAAATGTTTAGGTGTTAAAATTGTTGACAAACACGGCTATATTTATTGTGATGGCACAAATATGAAAAGTGGAGTGGTTAGTCTTGATTTTCCGTCTGTTGGTGCAACGGAGAACATTATGCTTGCATCGGTTTTTTTAAAAGGTAAAACAAAGATTATAAATTGTGCAAGAGAACCAGAAATTGTTGACCTTGCCAATTTTTTAAATATGCAAGGAGCAAAAGTCTATGGTGCAGGTTCAAGTGTAATTGAGATTGAAGGAGTTCAAAGGCTAAACGGTGTTGAGTACATTCCAATATCGGATAGAATTATAACAGGTACATATATTTTAGCAACTTGTATGTGTGGAGGCAATGTTGAACTTACAAATGTAAACTATGAAAATGTGCTTGCTCTTGTTAGTAAAGTCAAAAATAATTGTTGCAAAATTACATATAAAAGTGATAAACTAACACTAGTTGCAGATAAAAGACCAAAATGCATTTCGAAAATAGAAACAAGGCCATATCCGGGCTTCCCAACAGATTTACAACCACAAATAACATCAATGCTTTCAATAGCAAAGGGGACATCAGTTGTTGTTGAAAATTTGTTTGAATCAAGGTTTAAGCATATTGCAGAACTAACCAAAATGGGCGCTGATATTATTATCAATGACAAAGCTGCAATAATTAAGGGCGTCAGTGAACTTTATGGCGCTGATGTAAATTGTTTTGACCTTAGAGGCGGGGCGGCAATGGTGCTTGCGGGACTTGTGGCAAAAGGCTATACAACAGTGCATGATATACATCATATTGACCGTGGTTACTATGAAATGGAAAAAGATTTGCAAAAATTAGGAGCAAATATTGAAAGGATTAAAGAAATATAAAAAACTTATAATTGCACTTAGTGTTGCTTTAAGTGTAGTTTTAGTTTGCGTAATTTTAAACTTTACTTTATTTTCATTAAAAACTGTTGAAGTGGACTTTAAAAACGATCCTATGATATTTACTGACGAATCAAAAGATAGCATATCAAATAACAGTGCAATAAAAAGGGGTACATCAGTTTTTGCACTTAGTAAAAAAGAGATAACTAACCAACTTGAAAGAGACAATCCATATCTAAAAGTTATAAATATAGAAACAGTTTTTCCAAATAAAATTGTAATACACTGTGCGGAAAGAGAAGAAACATATGCAGTTAAGGCAAGCGATACAAAATATTTTATTTGTGATGCTGAATTTAAAGTTTTAAATATAACAACAACATATTATAATGAACAATATAATCCAATACTTTTTACAGGACTTGAAAATATAATAACAAACACAAATAGAGTCAATGCTGGCGAATTTTTAGAGTTTTCAAGCGAAGAAGAAATTTTAAAAAATATTGGGACAAGCCTGCTTAAAAACAATAAAAGCGTGGCAGAGCAACGGGCACTAATTGAATCAATTGAACTAACATCAGGCATAGATGCAGTAACATCAAAAAATATGCCATATTTAATAATAAAAGATTTTAACGGCTTTCAAACAAATATATATAGACTAGAAACACTACTTGCCGAAAAATTACAATATATGTTTGCTACAATTTCTCAAGTTGTATACAATCCATCAGTCTTTTATGCAGATGAACTTGAAGATGGAACACTAACAATGGACCAAATAAGTGAAGATTACTACTTAGATTATGTTTTGCAAATTAGAGAAAACTTGCAAAGTCAAATTTTAATAAGATTAGAAAAAATTAAATAATTTATACTTTAACTCACATTTTTGTGTTGACAGTTAGTTGTTAAAAGTTTATAATTATAAAAAAATGTTATAAATATTCATTTTTTAAAAAAGGAGAAAATTGTGCCAAAGATAGCTGTGACAGTTCTAGATATTGGTTCAAAGAGTATAAGCGTTTTAATTGGTAGCAGAGGGGTAAACGACACTTTTGTTATTCATGGTTATGGCGAAAGAGAATACGCTGGTTACTATGAAGGCGAATTTTTAGAAGAAGATAAATTAAAAGATGTTGTTT
This sequence comes from uncultured Clostridia bacterium, assembly GCA_944377435.1. Lineage (GTDB taxonomy): Bacteria > Bacillota > Clostridia > Christensenellales > UBA1242 > UBA5893. The sequence goes on from CALWEY010000014.1 coordinate 23,814, forward strand.
CAAAAACAATAAACGATGCACAAAGTTCTGCTGGTGTTACAATCGACAAACTTTTTGTGGGCGTTCCTGCTGATTTTTCTTATTGTAAAACAAAAACACTAACTCAAACTTTTGGACAAAGAGTAAAGGTTAACGACCAAGATTTGTATGAGATGTATCAAAGGGCAGACGATTTTGAAAACATGAAAGACTATGTTTTAATTAGTTGTACACCTATCTCATTTGTTTTAGATGACGGAAGAAAAACACTTAAACCAATTGGTCAAAAAACAACAAAAATAACGGCATCACTAAGTTTAATATATGCAGAAAAAACCTTTATTGAAAAAATAAACAACTTGCTTAAAGGTATTGGAATAACAACTGTTGAATATTTGTCATCTCCACTATGCGAAGCATTATATTTGCTTCCACAAGAGAGAAGGGAAGAAATGGCAGTGGTTGTTGACTGTGGGTACATAGAAACATCAGTTGCTGTTGTAAAAGGTCAAGGCTTGGTTTCATTAAAATCATTCTCGGTTGGTGGTGGACATATTTCTGCTGACCTTATGGAGTGTTTGCATATCACATTTGACGAAGCTGAGCAACTTAGAAAACAACTTGTTTTAAGTGTTATACCAAGCGAAAGTGATGATTATGAAATATCACGAAATGGAACACTTATTCCGGTTGGAATGAAACAGGCAAACGAAATAACCTGCGATAGAATAGAAATGATCGCAATGCTTATAAAAAAATGCTTGCAAAAAGATTTTGAAACTATCCCACCAATGCCATATTACTTAACAGGTGGTGGAATAAGCTATATAAAAGGTGGCAAAGAAGTGCTTTCAAATTATATGGGTGTCAATTTAACAGTTTTGTGCCCAAATGATGTACACATGGCAAAACCGCATTATTCTAGTTTGCTTGGAATTTTAGATAAGGCAATACAACAAGAAACAAAAAACAAAAGTTTTTGGACTATTATAATAGATAAAATAATAAAAAGATAAGGAGAAGGGAAAATGTATAACAATATAAATGTAGGACCAGTTGCAAACATAAAAGTCATTGGTGTTGGTGGTGGTGGAAACAACGCAGTAAATAGGATGATTGATGCAAATATAACAAGTGCACAATTTATTGCAATAAACACAGATAAACAAGCACTACTTTTAAGTAAGGCTGACCATAGATTGCAAATTGGTGAAAAATTAACTCGTGGACTTGGAGCAGGTGCAGATCCAGATGTTGGACAAAAGGCGGCAGAAGAAAGCAAATCAAGTATAAGTGAAATTTTAAAAGATTGCGACCTTGTATTTATAACAGCAGGTATGGGTGGTGGAACAGGAACAGGTGCAGCACCTGTTGTTGCTCAAATCGCAAAGGAAATGGGAATACTCACTATTGCTGTTGTAACAAAACCTTTTGGCTTTGAAGGAAGGAAAAGACAAGAAAACGCCGAAAAAGGTCTTGAAAATTTAAGAAAATATGTAGACACTTTAGTTATTATTCCAAACGATAAACTTTTAACTTTAGTTCCAGAAAAAACACCTATAATAGAAGCATTTTTATACGCTGATGATGTTTTAAGACAAGGTATACAAGGCATAAGCGATTTAATTGTTACACCAAGTTTAATAAATTTGGACTTTGCAGATGTTCGTTCTGTTATGAAAAATACAGGACTTGCACATATGGGAATTGGTCATGCAAAAGGCGAAAATAAAACTATTGAAGCAGTTAGACAAGCCGTTTCTTCTCCACTTCTTGAAACAACAATAGAAGGTGCAACAGGCGTTATATTAAATGTTAAAGGTGGCTTAGATCTTCCACTTGATGAAGTGTACGAAGCAGCAAATTTAGTTCGCGAAGTTGTTGATCCATCTTGCAATATTATTTTTGGTTCAGGAATTGATGAAGGAATGAACGACGAAGTTGAAATTACAATCATTGCTACAGGCTTCCAAAATAAATTGACAGGTGAAACAAAAGACCTATCAAAAGTTAAACAAAATGTAGAAGCTGCAAACAATTTCGGCGATAGAAGATATGAGGGATTTCCAACAACAAAAAGTTTGTTCCCTAAAAAAGAACCTGTAATGCCACAGGAACAAAAACCTGTTGAGCCAAAAGCAGAATTTGTAAAAAGACCAGACGGAACAGAATCGTCAAGACTTCATGTAGACGATGCTTATGTCCCACCATTTTTAAGAAAATATAGAGATAATAAATAAAGATAAAATATAATAAAAAAAATGAAGGTAAACACCTTCATTTTTTTAAATTTATCCAATATCTTTCTAGTTTTCTATCTTCCATTTTTCTAGTATCTTCGTAAATACCCCCATTATATAAAATACATTTACGAGATGGTGTGTTTGTATCTAGGCAAGTTATTAAAACTTTTTTAAATCCAAGCTTTTTTGCTTTTTTAAGACCTAATTTTAATATTTCTTTTCCATATCCCTTTTTGCGTTCGGAAATATCTATACTATATCCTATAAGCCCACCATAATTTAATAAAAAGTTAGAAAATTCATGGCGAATATCTAGCATGCCAATAATTTTATTGTCACTTTCTCTCACTAATATATACTGTGTTGAAGGAACATATCCTTCTGGTAAATTTTTACCAATTCTCCAATCTTTGCAATTTTTTAACCATGTGCTTACATCAACTTTTCTTAAATTACCACATCCATCCATACTTGAATTTGATTTAATCATGTCATTTTTGTAGCGTAAAATTTCATCTTTATACTTTTTAGCTGGCAGTATTAGTTTTAATTTATCCATTAAATACCTCGCAATATAATAACATCTATTTTATATAATCATCAAATATTTTTACTAAAATATCATCTATTTATGTCAAAATAAGTGCTTTTTATTTATTATTCTCTATGCTGTTTTTTCATGCTTTAATATATAATCATACAAGGGATTTATATGATAGTATACATTGAAGATACTTTAATTGAAAATTTCCTTATTACATATATCATACTATGCATAATTTTTAGTTTTATAAGAGAAGAAAAACATAAAATTCGAATGATTTTGGCAAGTATATTTGGAGCAGTTGTGGCACTTTTGTATCCAATTATAAACTTGAATTCTTTTTTTATTTTAATTTTAAAAATATGTATGGGATATATAATAACGCTCATTGCTTATAAAAATGCAAGTTTAAAAAAGCAAATTTTCTTTTTTGTTATGTTTATGTTTATAACGGCAGTGTATGGTGGAATAAATCTAATGTTATATTATTGCCTATACGGAAATTTTGAAAGCAGTAAAAAGTTGCCAACCGTTTTAATTTTAATTAGCGTAAGCGTGGTTACATATTTTATTAAGCAATGTGAACAAGTTATCTACAAAAAGAAGACATTAAATAATTTTATTTATGATGTTGTGATAAATTTAAATTCAACAACTATAAAAACAAAAGGGTATTTAGACAGTGGTAACATTTTGTGCGACACAATAACAAATAAACCTGTTGTGCTTGTAAATTTTAAAATGTTTTCAAAAATAAATAAAGATTTTTTGTTACAAAATTTAATAACAAAAAATACAAATGGTTTAAAAAATGGTCATTACATAAATGTAAAAACGGCAACAAGCAATGACAGTTTACTTGCTTTTTGTGTTGATAGTTTGCAAATTGTACAAAAAGATAAAACTATAACGATTTTAAATCCAACTTTTGCATTAACAAAAGTAAAAATTTCGGGGCTGGATTGTGATGTTGTGCTAAATCCAAAACTTATTATGGAGGGTTAAAATGTTTTCAAAATTATTTATCAAAATTAAACAATTACTAAAATTAAATTTGTTTAATGAAGTTGACAATATTGTAATGTATATATGTGGTAATGAAACTTTGCCTATGCCACTAGAACCAGAAGAAGAACAAGTTCTTTTAGAAGAATTAGCAAACAATAACAAACAGGCAAAGGAAAAACTAATTGAACACAATTTGCGCTTAGTTGTGTACATTGCAAAAAAATTTGAAAATACAGGAATGAATGTGGAAGATTTGTTCTCTATTGGTGCTATTGGGCTAATAAAAGCTGTTCAAACATATAATTTTGATAAAAAAATAAAACTAGCAACATATGCTTCTAGATGTATTGAAAATGAAATTTTAATGCAACTAAGAAAAACAAATAAACTAAAAAATGAAGTAAGTTTAGATGAGCCGTTGAATGCTGACAGTGATGGAAATGAACTTTTGCTTGAAGATATTTTATATACAGATGGCGAAAGCGTTTCAAAAGAAATGGATAAATCTGCCGAAAAACAAGTTCTTTGGAATATAATAAATAAATTAAATGAAAGAGAAAGAGAAATTATGATATTAAGATTTGGACTTATGGGCAAAGAAGAAAAAACACAAAAAGAGGTTGCGGATCTTATGGGTATAAGTCAAAGTTATATTTCCAGAATAGAGAAAAAAATATTAGGAAAAATGAAAAAAGATCTTGAAAAAGTTATTTAAAATATATTTTTTAATTAAATTTAATTAAAAAATAATATATTTCTTTTTAATAAATAATAATTGAATAATAAATTTAAAAAAAATTATTAAAAATATATTATTTAATAAAAAAAAATTAAATTTTTTGCGTATATTTATTTAAAAAATAGGAAAGCATATTTGCAGTAGAAAGGAGAATTTTTCTATGGCAAATAGAGTTGCAATTTGTGGCGTTGACACTTCGACACTTCCAAAACTTAAAAACGAAGAACTTGTAGAACTAATGAAAAAAGTAAAAAAGGGAGATGAACTTGCAAGAGACCAATTTGTTGTTGCAAATTTAAGATTAGTACTTAGTGTAGTTCAACGATTTTCTGGCAAAAAAGAAAAGTCTGATGATATGTTTCAAGTTGGTTGTGTTGGACTGATGAAAGCTATAGACAATTTTGATGTTTCGTTAAATGTGAGATTCTCAACATATGCAGTTCCTATGATTATTGGTGAGATAAGAAGATTTCTGCGAGACAATAATTCTATTCGTGTTTCAAGAAGTTTAAGAGATATAGCTTATAAGGCACTTCAAGCACGAGAGATGCTTTCTAAAAAATTGGGTAGAGAGCCAAAGCCAGAAGAAATTGCAAAAGAAATAGATATTGATGTTAAAGATGTAAACTTTGCCCTTGATGCAATAAGTGAAACAGTATCTTTAAATGAACCAGTTTATAATGATGGAAATGAAGCTGTAAGAATAATGGACCAAATTTCCGATTCAAAAAATAGTGATGAATCGTTGATTGAACAAATAGCACTAAAAGATGCGGTGTCTAAATTAAGCCCACGAGAAAAAGAAATTCTTTTAATGCGATATTATATAGGAAAAACTCAAATGGAAGTTAGTGATGAAATTGGAATAAGTCAGGCTCAGGTAAGTAGATTAGAAAAAAATGCATTAAAAAAAAAAAAAAAGCATTTGCAATAATAATTAAAAAAGACAGAACTAAAGCCTGTCTTTTTTGTTTTTATTTAAACTTGAAGATGATGAAAATCATTGACAAGTTTATTTTTGTGTGATATATTAAAGCAGTATGCCACATATTAAAGGTTTAAGTGCCGTGTGCCACCTTTCGTAGTGAGATTTAAAGAGGAGGAATAAAATGTTTGCAGTTATTGAAACAGGAGGAAAACAATACAAGGTTCAAGTTGGTGATGTTTTAAATGTAGAAAAACTTGATAAAAATGTTGGTGATAAAGTTGAATTTAATGTACTTCTTACTTCAAACGAGGGCAAAGTAGATTGTGGAACACCAGTTTTAAGCAAAGTTGTTTGCAGTGCTGAAGTTTTAGCACAAGGCAAAGGCGAAAAAATTGTTGTTTACAAATACAAAGCAAAAAAGAATGTTAGAAGAAAACAAGGACATAGACAACCATTTACAACAGTAAAAATCTTAGAGATTAAGTAATATGACAAATATTAAACTTTTAAAAAAAAATAATGATATTGTTTCTTTTGAGATTTCTGGACACACAGGTTATGCAGATAGTGGAAAAGATATAGTTTGTTCTGCTGTTTCTGCAATAAGTCAAAGTGCTTGTTTAGGAATTATAAAAGTTTTAAAAATCAATGCCATAATCAATAAAAATGATAAAAAAGGTTATTTAAAATTACAGTTGCCAAAAAACATAAATAAAAATGATTTAGAAAAAGCGCAAATAATTTTAAAAACGATGCAAATAAGTTTACAAGATTTGCTTTGCGATTATGGTAATTATATCAAAATGGAGGTTCAAGATGAAATTTATTAATATTCAACTTTTTGCCCACAAAAAAGGTGGTGGTAGCACAAAGAATGGTAGAGATAGTAATTCAAAGCGTCTTGGTGTTAAAAGATATGATGGACAAAGCGTTCTTGCAGGTTCAATCATAGTTCGCCAAAGAGGAACAAAGGTATATCCAGGTGTAAACTGTGGATTAGGAAAAGACTATACAATTTTTGCTACTTGTGATGGAAAGGTTAAGTTCACAAAAAGTGGAGATAAAAAAATTGTTAGCGTAATAGCTGAATAATCTTATAAAAGTATTTCAAATTTGAAATACTTTTTTTTAAATTGACTTTTGATTGTGTATTAGTTAAAATAATTATAGGATAGAAATGAATATTCCAAATAGTTTTTTAAAAAAATATTACGAATATTTTTCAGATTTGCCTAGTTATAGTAGCGAGGCAGTTATAAAATCGGTTTACAGTATTGTAAAATATTATACAAATATATTTAAGAATGAAAAGTTTAAAAAAAATGAAGTAGGAAATACCAATTTTTATAAATTTCATAAAAACGAATACACAATAGAAGAAGTTATTTTAAATAGATTATATGCAAATGTTAAAACAATAAATGTTGATCCTAATAATGATTTATTTAAAAATTCCAAATCAATTGCATTTTATGATAAACAAACAAAACAAATAATTTTAAACTTTGAAAGAGATGATAAAAATATACAGCAAGCATTAAAACAATTAACAAAAGAACAATTAAAAAGTAAAAGTTTAATGGAAAAAATCTCTTTGTCATCAATAGTTCATGAACTTTTGCACGCAGTAAGCGATGATAAAACGGCTAGTTTTGTTTATAATAATAAATACATATTAAATGAACTTATTACAGATGATATTGCAATTAAAATCTTGGGTTTAAATAAAATGCAATTAAACATTTGTGTTAAAGGTGATGATGATAATTTTTATATTATAAATTCAAATTGTAGATCGGGATATTCTTGGGGACATGGTATTGCTATTTTACTAAATTCTATTCCTAATATAAATATTGTAAAAGGATATATAATCAATTCATCAAATTCTCAATTCACCTATGATAATTATGTAAAAAATTATGGACAAACAATAAATTCGTATAAGATTAAAAATGCACATTATGTGTACTTTGAAGGACTTGTCAATTTAGTTGAAAACATTTATAAAAATATAAAAGTTAATAAAAATATGTGCTTGGGATTGAATAAAGTCATAAAGTTACAAGCTGATTTGTTAAGAGAGTTCTTAAGAAACAAAATAGGCGGTATATGCTTAAAGGCTTTACAAGGTTTGAATTACGATGATTTGCAAGTATTAAAAAATGAAATTGACGAAATAAAGCATGTATTAGTATTAAAATTTAACGGTAAATATAGCCTAAAAAAATCAAAATATATAAGCGATAATAACATAACATCAAAAAATTATTTAAAAGGTGATTACACTCATTTACAAAATCTTATAAAAAATAATATAATCGAAAGCACTGAAAATGTAAAATTGCTTATTGAAATAGAACGCTGTATAAATCGATTAGAAAATGAGAATGTGTTTAAAATTATAAAAAATAATAACGAAATTAAATCTAATAATAAAGTAAAAGAAAATACATATGGAAATGCAACAAAATCAAGACAGTGATATTAAAGATATACCAACTGAAAAAATTAAATTGTCTGAAAAATATAAAAATTTGATTCAAGTAATAAAATTTACTTTTTTTTCGATATCTGCTGGACTTGTCCAAGTTTTAATTTTTACACTTTTAAATGAGATTGCAAAAATAAGTTATTGGCCAGCATATCTTTCGGCACTTGTATGTTCAGTTATTTGGAATTTTACTTTAAATAGAAAATTTACTTTTAAATCAGCAAATAACATACCAATTGCAATGCTTAAAGTATTAGCATACTATGCCGTGTTTACTCCACTATCAACATGGTGGGGAGATGCACTAAGTAAGGTGGGTTGGAACGAGTATTTAATTTTGTCACTTACAATGATTGTTAATTTTGTTACGGAATTTTTATATAGTAAATTTTTTGTATTTAGAGAAAAAACAAATAAATAATAAAAAAATACTTATAATAAAAATATGAAAAAGTTATTTTTATTTGGTTTTATTATAACATTATGTGTATTTGGAATTTATAACACAAATTCTTTTAAAAGTGAAATTTTAGCTAATATGGAAAATAAATATAATTTGATAATTTGTATAGATAATTTAGACGATGTAAGTGATGAATACAAAGAAAAGTTTTGGAATTTATCTATTCCATTAACATTTAAAACATCTAATAGAGATATATATCAAGATTTTAAAGAAGATAATTCAAAACTTTTAACAAATTCAATTATTGTTCCAAGGAAATATATGTCACTGGTAGCAAGTGGAGATGCAAATGAAATAAGAAACACAATTTACAATTCGGTTTCTATTGCAAAGGAGCAGGGTATTTGTATTTTAATTTTAAAAATAAATCAAGAAAATGAAGAAACATTATATTATGCTCTTTGTGACTCGATGTCAATTTTTAATGTTAATAAAATAAATTTGCAAACCTTTAATTTTATGCATTAGTAAATAATTGACATATTTTTTATGTAAATATATACTAAAAACATGAAAAAATCATGTTTTTTTAATTAAAAAGGAGAATTTATGAGTAAAGTAGTTGTTGTTGGGTGTGGCAATGTTGGTATGAGTTATGCATTTAGTTTGGTAACAACAAAAAATAAAGTTGATGAATTAGTTTTAATTGATATAAATAAAACAAAAGCCGAAGGCGAAGCATTAGATTTAAGTCATGCTGCAACATATAATTCAAATCGTATTGTTGTTAAAAGTGGCGAATATAAAGAATGTGATAATGCTGACATAGTTTGCATTTGTGCAGGACGAAATCAAGAAGTTGGAGAAACAAGAAGAGATTTGATAAACAAAAATTATGTTGTGTTTAAAAGCATAATTGAAGAAGTAAACAAAACAAAATTCAACGGAATATATTTAATTGCAACAAATCCGCTTGATGTTATGACTTATATAACTTATAAGTTGTCAAACTTCCCGGCTAATAAAGTTATTGGAAGTGGCACAGTTTTGGATACTGCAAGATTAAGAGGGCTTATTTGTGATGAACTAGGGGTTAATCCTAAAAATATACATGCATATGTTATTGGCGAACATGGAGATAGTGAATTTGTTCCATGGAGCAATGCCATAATTGGACTAAACAAAGCAACAAAATATTTATCAGATGACCAGCGTTCTAGAATACTTTATAATGTTAGAACAAGTGCGTATGACATTATCAATAAAAAGGGGAATACATGTTATGGCATAGGAATGTGTTTAACAAATATAACGAATGCTATTCTTGAAAATTCCAATGAAATAATGACGGTTTCGGCGTATAATAAAGAACATGACATATTTATGGGTATGCCTACAATTTTAAATAGGGAAGGAGTTAAGGAAACTCTATATTTAGAATTAACCTCTTATGAAGAGGATAGGCTTAGTGATTCCATTGATTGCATAAAAAATACAATAAATCAAATAAAGTGGTAGTTTGTTTTTATATTACTATTAAAATCATATATATTATTAAAAAAATTTAATTAACAAAAATATTTTAAATTTACAATTTGCAACAAACGGCATAAAAAAAGAACTTTATAAAAAGTTCTTTTTTAAATTTTTTATAATTCTATAGATTTAAAAGTTTCACTTTTTGCTAAATTTGTATTTTGTTCTAATATATCTTTAATTTTACTTATAGCAATTTTTTTGTCAGCTTTTAGTTTGGTTTCGTGGTATTTTAACTCTTTTGGCATCATTGCTCTTTTATACTTTAATTCCGATATCTTGTTTTTTGATTTTAATATAGAGGCTTTGATGATACCTGCTTCTAATGTATTTTTTTTGTCTCTAAGATTGCTTTTTTTATTTTAATATTTTCTTTTTCGTCATGTATTTGGCTCTTTAAATCTGAATAATTGTAGGCGAATGACTTTTTGTTTTGTTCTACATTTTTATCTAGTTGACCAACCTCAGCATAAATTTCTTTTATTTTTGGAAGAACTTCACAAAATTCTTTATATTTTGTTGGATATTTTATCCCATCAGCTTCTGGTGGAATTAATTGTGAGCCTATGCAACGAGACTTTAAAGCTATATATTTACATTTGTTTTTTAAATTTATATAGTTTTTTTCTCCTATTATACTTTTATAGTCTATATTCAATTCATTTATTTTTTTTCCGTCTAATAGGTCTTTTAAAGTTGTTTTT
>CALWEY010000015.1 GCA_944377435.1 uncultured Clostridia bacterium
TTTACGATATTTCCTAAGGTGTTTCCGTTTATATTTTGAGTATTATTCAAATTAGTTCTTCCGGTAATGTCAAAATTGTCAGCAGAAAAAGATTTTTTATAAAAATTTTACCGATAAGCAAATTTAAAAATTTTCAAAAACATCAAAAAAATATGTTTTTTTTGCTAAAAAAATGGTATTTTATGTATTTTTTCTTTAATTATTAAAATAATCGATTGTTGCAACCACAGCCACAAGAATTTTGACAACCACTATTAAAGCTTGGATACAAGGCTAAAAGAAGTATCAAAAGAATGTTTGAATTTGTTGCTAAATCTGTACCTGTTGCAGATGCTACAATTGAAATTAAAAGTACAAGTAAAATGTCTTGTGAAAAATTCATGCTTACCCTCCTTTCAACAAAAAATATGTTTTTTTGATGTTTTCGGTCAAAATACAAAAAAAATTTATTATAGTTTTTTCTTGTATTGCTGATAAAATATAATTGTATTTTAACAATTTGAAAACTATCAGTTTTTATATATGATAGCTTATCGATTTATGTTACATATTTAAAAAGGTTGGTTTATATGGATAATTATTTAATTTTATCTCCAAAAAGCAGGGCAAAAATTTTAGAATATATGCCTTCAAGTGAAGATATAGAAAAAACAGCTTTATATTTTCAAAATTTCAGTGATGGAACAAGATTAAAAATAATGTCCTGTCTTGCAATGTGCGATATGTGTGTAAATGATCTTTCTCTTATATTAGGAATAAATCAAACAACAGTATCTCATCAATTAAAGTTATTAAAAAGTCAAAATATTGTAAGTTATAAACGAGATGGTAAGATTCTTGTTTATTCGCTTAATGAAAAAAAAGTAAATGACTTAATGTATTTAGCAGTTTCTAATACATAAAATTGACTTATTTATGCCTTTGTGTTAAATTTACTTAGAGGATAAAAATGAAAGGAAAACTTATAGTTATTGAAGGAACTGATTGTTCGGGAAAAGAAACACAAAGCAATATTTTAGTAAAAAAACTAAACGAAAGTGGAATAAAAACAGAAAAGTTTTGTTTCCCAAATTATGCCAGCCCAACGGGTAAAATTATTGCAGGACCATACCTAGGCAAAAAAGATTATTGCGAAGGTTATTTTAGTGAAGGGGCATCAAATGTTGACCCTATTGTTGCAAGTTTATATTTTGCTGCCGACAGAGTTTATAATTTTAAGCGCATACAAGAAAAATTAGATAATGGAATAAATGTTGTTGTTGATAGATATGTTGATTCAAATTTAGCACATCAAGGCGCAAAACTAAAAAGTGACAAGGATAAAATTAAAATGTTTAGCTTTTTAGAAAACTTGGAATATAAATTGCTAAAATTAAAAAAACCGGACATAACAATATTTTTATACATGCCACAAAAATGTGCAAAAATTTTAAAAGAAACTCGGCAAGAAAAACCTGATCAACACGAACAAGATGAAGATTATTTAATGAATGCAGAAAAAACATATTTAATGCTTTCAAAAAAACATAAATATATTAAAGTAGATTGTGCAAAAAATAATTTGCCAAAAAAAATAGAAGAAATATCAAATGAAATTTTTGACAAAATTATGAAAAAATTACCTAAAAAAACATCAAAATAACTAAATTTTGATGTTTTTCTTAGTTTATTTACTTTTTTTCTTTCGCCCTTTAATTCCAAATACAATAGAAATAATAACAACGCAAGTAAATAAAGTCGATATTGCAACAATGACAGAGTAGTTTATTCCGCTAACTTTAAGATTTTCTGTTTCAATGTAATACGATAAAATTTCACCACTCTCATTTTGATATGAAATATAAGTATACTCTTTATTTTTATCGTAGCCGTCAAGTATTCTAACCTTTGTATCTTTTTTTAACGATATATTTGTTTTTGTATAAGTTTTTGTGTTTGTGTCGTAAGTGTATAAAAATGAATTGTCGTTTTTAACTTGTGCATTGTAATCCAATTCTTTTTCAGGTGAGCTGATTTTATTATCAAGCGTGTGAGATTTTAAAACATAAGAGTAGTCATTTTCGCAAGCACCTTCTATTATTTGATATGAAGATACTTTATAAAACATATCATCTAAAAATTCTGTGTCAACTGTTAAAACTATGCCAACATCAAGTTTTTTTAAAATTGTGCTTTTTAAACTTGGCTGGGCGTATAAATTTGTTTCAATAGTAGTTTTAACTAAATTTGGCTCTTTGCTTGCAAATGCAAAAGATGATGCACTATCAAATTTAAATACTGCAAAAATTGACAACATTAAACATAAAAATAAAATAAATTTTTTCATGTAAGTATTATTGCAGTTTCTTTCAATAAAGTCAACATCTTGCGTTGTTAAAATCAAACGATAACATACATTTGACCTTAATTTTGTGTAGTGATATAATTTAGCGAGGTTTAAAATGATTATAATTGAAAATATAAAAGAACAACTTAAAAACCATAAAAATACACTTCAAATGATAAAGGAGTGTCTTTGACTTAAATAAATTAGAAGAAGAGTTAAAAGATTTAAAAAAACAACAAGAAGATCCCAATTTTTATAATGATGTTGCAAAAAGTAAAAGTGTTGGACAACAAATAAAAATAAGGGAGCATAAATTAGAACGAGTAAAAAAGTGCGAAGATGAGATAAATGATTGCGAAGCAATTGTTGAACTTCTTGAAATGGAAAGCGATGAAGAACTAGAAAAGCAAATTGTTGAAAAAATAAAATTTTTAGAAAACGAACTAGAAGATTTTAAAATTGAAACACTTTTAAAAGGAAAGTATGATTCAAATAATGCCATAATAACTTTGCACGCTGGCGCAGGTGGAACCGAAGCACAAGATTGGACAGAAATGCTTTTTAGAATGTATCAAATGTACAGCGAGAAAAAAGGATATGGCATAAAAGTTTTAGATGAACTTGCAGGAGATGAAGCTGGAATAAAAAGTATTACATTTATGGTTATTGGAGATAACGCATATGGATATTTAAAATGCGAAAAAGGAGTTCATAGGCTTGTAAGAATTTCTCCTTTTGATGCAAACGCAAGACGACATACAAGTTTTGCTAGCGTTGAAGTTATGCCAGAAATTGAAGAAATGCCAGAAATAGAAATTCGTCCGGAAGATTTAAAAATTGACACATATAGAAGTAGTGGAGCAGGTGGACAGCATGTTAATAAAACCGAAAGTGCCATTAGAATAACACACATACCAACAGGCTTTGTTGTTAGTTGTCAAACTGAAAGAAGTCAAATTCAAAATCGTGAAACAGCAATGAAAATGCTTTATAGTAAACTTGTTGAAAAACAAGAAGAAGACGAATTAAAAAAATTAAATGACATTAAAGGCGAAATAAAAAAGATAGAGTGGGGAAGTCAAATAAGAAGTTATGTTTTTTGTCCTTACACATTGGTAAAGGACCATAGAACAGGTTATGAAACTTCCAATATTGATGCGGTGATGAATGGCGACATTCAGCCATTTATTAACGATTATTTAGTAAAAAGTAATTAGGGTAAAAATATGGAAATAGACGAAAAATTATACAACGAATTAAAAAATAAAAAATCAGTAAAAATATTGGCAATAGAATCGAGTTGTGATGAAACAAGTGTTGCAATAATTGAAAATGGCAGGAAAATTCTTTCAAATATAATTGCAACACAAATAGAAATACACACTCGCTTTGGCGGAGTTGTTCCTGAAGTTGCTTCAAGAAATCACATAACAGCAATATCAAATGTTTGCAATGAAGCATTAAGCAAAGCAAACTTGACAATTGAAGATATTGACGCAATAGCAGTAACATATGGTGCGGGACTTTTGGGTGCACTCTTAGTTGGCGTTAGTTTTGCAAAGGGACTTGCATATATGAGTAATAAACCACTCTTGGCAGTAAGTCATATAAGGGGACATATTGCTGCAAACTATTTGACGCATCAAGATTTAGAGCCTCCTTTTGTTTGCTTGCTTGTAAGTGGTGGGCACACGGCAATTGTTAATGTTAAATCGTATACTGAACTTGAACTTATTGGTTCCACAGTTGATGATGCTGTTGGCGAAGCATTTGACAAAGTTGCAAGAGTTGTTGGACTTGGCTATCCAGGTGGGCCCAAAATAGATAAAATGGCAAAAGAAGGAAAAGAAAATATTATGTTTGCACATAAAAATATTTTAGCAAACACATATAATTTTAGCTTTAGTGGAATAAAAACAGCTGTAATAAATTATGTTCACAATATGGAACAAAAAAATGAAAAAATTAATGTTTGCGATGTTTGTGCAAGTTTTCAAAAAGAAGTTGTTGATGAACTTGTAAACAAATCAATAAGCGCTGTAAAAAAATACAATCAAACAAAACTTGTTGTTGCTGGGGGTGTTGGCGCAAATAGTAAACTTAAAGAAGTATTAAAAATTGAATGTGAAAAAAATGGAATAAAACTCTATACTCCAAGTTTAAATTTGTGTACTGATAATGCAGCAATGATAGGTTCGCAAGCATATTATCAACTTATAGCAAAAAACGAATTTGCAGATTTAGATTTAACAGCAAAAGCAACAATTGGAATAAAGTAGACAGTAACACTAACAACAGACACACAAATATTTTTAGCATTGCAGTTATAGACAAATGTTATAAAGGTTTACAATGTGTAAGCCTTTTTTCTTTGCATATTTGTAGGCAAGAATTGCACCGCCATGTGTTTTTGTTGTGTCTACATAACAAATTGAGATGTTTGCAGTTGTAATTATTTATAGTGTTAAACTAAATAATTAAAATTTTGTTTCATAAACAAATGTGTTTAATGTAAGGTTTATGCGAACAACTTAAAAATTTAATTTGTGAAAATGGTAAACATATAAGAAAATTGGCAAAAAAAGTGGAGTTTATGCTATGCAATATAATAGATATTTAAAAGGTTAATTTCTGACTTGATATAATTTAATATATAGCAAAATTTTAATGGTTCTATTTATGATTTAGTTGGTAGAATTTGATAAGGTGTTAAAAGCTGATAAAGAAAAATTGAACAAAAATTGTCAAAAACAAAAAAATTGTTGACAATATAAAATAATAATGGTATTATAGTGGAGCATTATGGGGGTTTAGCTCAGCTGGCTAGAGCGCCTGCCTTGCAAGCAGGAGGTCATCGGTTCGATTCCGATAATCTCCACCATTATAAAAGAATCTCTCCCTTTGGGATGGGATTTTTTTTATTTATAAAAATAAATACAGACCAAAGGGAGAGTTTTTGAAATCACACAGGGATTTCAAAAGAGAATTCGCTTGCGAATTATTTTTTTATAATCTCCAAGATAAACGAGTAAAAACGCGAGATAGAGAACGGAAGCGAGTTTTTTAATTTATTAAAAAAAATCACAGCGAGAAGCTGAGTTTTTGAAATAGTACAGGGATTTCAAAAGACCGGCAAACAAAAAACTTCGCAATACTTCGTTTACTGCGTAATATACCACACAGTCATTTAGACGACTAAACTCCTGCGTGGATAAATTACGCGAGCCTTGTCTTGCTTGTTTTTAATTTGTCGGGATATGGAAGTGCGAGCAAGAAGCAAGCGAATTATTCTTTTATAATCTCCAAGTTAAACGAGTAAAAAAGTGAGATAAGAACGGAAGCGAGATTTTTTTAATTTATAAAAATAAATACAGACCAAAGGGAGAGTTTTTGAAATAGTACAGGGGATTTCAAAAGGCCGGCAAACAAAAAACTTCGCAATACTTCGTTTACTGCGTAATTTACCACACAGTCATTTAGAAACTAAACTCCTGCGTGGATAAATTACGCGAGCCTTGTCTTGCTTGTTTTTAATTTGTCGGGATATGGAAGCGCGAGCAAGAAGCAAGCGAATTATTCTTTTATAATCTCCAAGTTATACAAGTAGGAAATGCGAGATAAGAACGGAAGCGAGGTTTTTTTAATTTATTAAAAAAAATCACAGCGAGAAGCTGAGTTTTTGAAATAGTTATATTTGTTAGGTCGTTTTAATTTAGTATGATAAACTTGTTTAAAAGGTGAATATGCAAAGATTAGATTTATATTTATTTACAAATAATTTTGTAAAGTCCAGAAAACAAGCACAAGACATTATTAAAGATAATGGTGTTAGTGTTAATGGTAAAGTTGTGAACAAACCAAGTTTTTTAATTGATGATAATAGTTGTGTTGAAATTATTAAAGAATTGTGTCCATATGTTTCAAGAGCGGGTTATAAGCTTGAAGGGGCAAAAGAAGATTTTAATTTAGATTTTTTTGATAAAGTAGTTTTAGATATTGGTTCATCAACGGGTGGATTTACAGATTTTTGTTTACAAAACGGTGCTAAAAAAGTTTATAGTGTTGATGTTGGAACTAATCAATTAGACATAAGTTTAAAAAATAACAAAAAAGTTGTAAGCCTAGAAAATACAGATATTAGAAATATTGATGAAAAAAATTTTAAAGATGTAGATGTTATTGTTTGTGATGTTTCTTTTATTTCACTAACTTTAATTTCACAAAAAATTGCGTCAATATTAAGACAAAATTGTTATTGTATTGTTTTAATAAAACCACAATTTGAATGTGGCAAAGAGATTGCAAAAAAATATAAAGGAATAATAAAAGACGAAAAAATTCACAAACTTGTAATAGATAAAGTTGTAAAAAACTTTGATGAAAACGGTTTGATTTTAAAAAATATAGCAAAATCAAAAATTTTGGGTGGCGATGGCAACACCGAGTTTGTTGCGCAATTTATAAAATTTTTTTAATCTATACATCTTATAAATGTTGCTAAAAAAATAAAAAATTAAAGTTTCATACTTTAATTTTTTTATGTTCAATACACTTAAATAAATTGGGACAAGGTTGCATAAAATAGTTTAGGAGATTTTTTGAAAAAACTAAAAACAGGCACAAAACTATGTTATGCAATGGGGAATTTAGGTTATGGAACAATTGCACAAACCATGACAACTTTTATTATGTTTTTTGGCACGAGTGTTTTAGGCATAAAAGGTTCGCTTGTTGGACTTTGTGTTGCTCTTTCTGCATTTTGGGACGGGCTTAGCGACCCTATTGTTGGATATTTAAGTGATTTAACTCAATCAAAATTTTGGGGAAGACGACTTGGCTATTTATTTTTTGGCACGATTGGAATGGTTGTTTTTAATGTGCTACTTTGGAGTGTTCCAAATTCCATGAGCGAAATTGGTAAATTTTTTTGGCTTCTTATTGTGTTACTTAGTTTAGAAACAGCAAACACATGTTTTGCAACTCCATATGTTGCACTTGGTATTGATATTGCCCCGGGATATAATGAACAAAGCACACTTCAAGGATATAAAACAGTATTCTTTATATTGGGAATGGTTCTTCCAAGCGTTCTTATGATGATTTTTATGCCAAGTGGAGATCAAGGTCAACTTGTTCAATCAGGTTATATTTACATTGCATATGTTACAAGTGCACTAAGTTTAATAAGCGGACTTGTTTGTATACTTGGAACATACAAAAAGGTAAAGAGTATGCCTACATATAAAGTAAAATCAAAAGAAAAAAATGCGTTTTTTAAAATTTTTTATAATTTCTTTTTAACACTTAAACAAAAAAATTATGGTTCTATAATAATATCATATTCAGTAGCATTAATTGCTGCCGCCTTTTTAACATCGGTTGGTATGCATCTTTTTACATATTGTTTTCATTTTAACACAACACAAATTCCAATTCTTATGACCTGTATTTTTATTGGAGCTATATTAAGTCAACCTTTTTGGATTTATTTAAGTAAAAGAATAGACAAAAAGCCAGCGCTTAAATGGTCTTATTTTACAATTTTAATTGGTATATTTTTCACATTTTGGATATTTGTGTTTAGGGAACAAATAGGCGTTACAGTTTCTTTTTGGGTGGTTATGCCATGCACGATTTTCTGTGGGTTTGGAACAGGGGCATTATACTCGCTTCCAATGTCTATGTTTGCCGACAATGTAACAATGGACAAAATTACAACCGGTGAAAACAGCAGTGCAACATACAGTGGATATATGACTTTTGCATATAACATTGCAAACTCGCTTGCACTACTTGTTATTGGTGTGCTTTTAGATTTAATAAAGTTTGATGCATCGGCGCCTGTGCAAGCGCTTAAAGTTCAAAATTATTTAGGGGCAATTGTTTTTGGTGGTTG
>CALWEY010000016.1 GCA_944377435.1 uncultured Clostridia bacterium
TTGCTAAAGATACAATTTTGTATTCTGTTCCGTCAACATTCTCATTAGCCAAGAAGTAACGATTCCCTTTATAAATGACCATAATGTCTTCGTTGAATAAAATTTCATTGATTAAATCTTTTGCTGAGAATTCATCATTTATAACTGTTGCCATTTTTTATATACTCCTTTTGCATAATATTTTTTACCAGTTGTAGTTCTTCCGTAGTTTGTTCTATAGCAGTACGAGTTCTTACAAGTTCTGGAGAATAGTCATGGACATTAGTATCTTTAATTTCAAATTTGCCGTCGTATGCGTGTCCAGTATTTAAGTTGTTTTTTTCTTCCCATTCTCATAAATTGCGACCTATTTTAACACCTTTTCATGCTTGTACAAACGGTTGAAGTGTTGAAAATAGTAGTGTATTTGTGCTAGAGTTTTTGCTATCAATTTTATAAATTACTTTAATTTCTTTTGTCAAAAGTATCAGCATTAAATGACATTTATAAATCTTACTTAGACAATTTACTTATTTTTTAAGTAATTTGCAAAGTTTGTATATGCATCATTTGTCCAGAACTTCCATCTTTCATTATCTTCAAAACAAGCAAGTGTTTTATCTTGACCTTTTGGGATAAATATTTTATCAAAACCCCAACCAAAGTCTCCACATTTTTTTGTTGATATTGAGACTTCTGTCTTCGAAATAAAAACAACAGGTTCTTTTCCTAATTCCGTATAAGCTAAAACCTCTAAAAAATATGCATTTCTATCATTTTTATCCTGCATTAATTTTAAAATACCATCTTCGGTTATTGTTTCCTCCACATATTTTGTATATGCACCAGGAAAGTTATTTAATGCTGGTATAACTAGTCCCGAATCATTTTTTAAAGTTGACATATTAAGCATTTTGCTTGCATATCTTGATGAATATTTAGCGACTTCCTCAATAGAATTAGCTTGAATTTCTGGAACATCTAATTTTTTTCCCTCAATTTCAAATCCTAACGGCTCCATAATTTCCTTTGCTAATTTTAGTTTAAATTTATTCCCTGTACAATAAATAATTTTCATATATGTCCTTTATTATCAATATTTCACATTTGATTATGTTTGTCAAGCAATCGAAATTTAATTGTTATGCATAAGTTTACTATCATTATCTTTGTTTAGTAGAATATTTTTATTAATCATAAACATATAAATTTTTCATAATTGATTTAATTCATATCATAAGTCCTGATTGTTATTTTTTTATTTATCAAATCACTTTTAAATATTTACTGTATAATGTGTTACCACAATATGTTGGTCAACATAATGATAACTATCGCCCTATTATGAGCATTAAAATGTTCTTTTTCGACTAAACAAATATTAAAACTTATCCAGTTTATAACCTTTTTTGATATGCAAAAACAGTATGACATTTTATTCTTTTATATTTATTACAAATATTTTTGACAATTATATTTTTTTTTGATAATTTTATTGTAAAATAACAAATATAATTTTTTAAATAAAAAAGTGCTATAAGGCAATTTTATTTATAAAAATATAATAGAAAAGGAGAGATTTATGAAAGATGTTTCAGTTATGATTGAAGATTTTAAATTTAATTTTAGAGTTTGTGCTCTTATAGAAAATAATGGCAGATATTTACTTGAAAAAAGCACGGGAACCGATTTTTTAAACATGCCAGGCGGTCGTGTTCATGCTGGTGAAAACACACTTAATGCAATTAAGAGAGAACTAAAGGAAGAACTTGTCCTTAACGATGTCTGCCCTAAACTTATTAAAGTCTCTGAACAATTTTTCAATTTTAACAACACAAATTATCATGAACTTAATTTTGTATATTACATAAAACTTAAAAACTCGCATGAACTTTGCAAAAAAGATAATTTTGTAAATATAGACAATCAAAATGAAACAATGGTGTGGATTAAAAAAAATAAATTAAAAAATTATAAAATCTTACCTGAATTTATTTATTCATTAAAAAACGCTAAAACTATATCTCATCTTATTTTTGATAAAATAAATAATCTAAGTTTTGGAAAATAATTAAGATTATTAAACGCAATTACAAAAAATGTAAACAAAAAAACATTTTCAATGTTTATAGTAGCAACAATTCATCAAATTGTGAATTTTAACTATTAGACTTGAATTGAATTTTTCTAAAATAACAATTATAAAAAATATCAAATCTAAACACAACATTATATTTTATATACCTTTGTTTTAAACCTTAAATTTATTTTAACTTTGAACATAATCTTATATTATTTATGCCTTGATAATTTTCAAAAGTTATGATACATTTAAAATGATTTATTGATATTGGAGAACAAATGAAAAAAGTACTAATACTGACCGTAACGGCGGGCAATGGACACAATGCTTGTGCAAAAGCTATGAAAGAAAAACTTGAAACTAAATATCAAGATGTTGTAATAAAAATAATAGATTTGTTAAAAGAATATTCTTCTGCATTTAATGTTTGGGTAGTAGATAAAGGATATAGTATTGCTATTGGAAAATTAAGGCATTTATATCATTGGTTTTATGAATATTATATCTCTCGCGATCCATCACATAGATATAAATGTGCAGCACAAAAAATTGCGATGAGTGTAGTTGAAGGTTTGTATAAAGAAATAAATGACTTTAAACCAGATGTAATTTATAGCACACACTTTTATGGCGGGATTGCCATAACTGATCTTCGACTTTTTTATGATATTCCTTGCAAAGTTATAGTCGCCAACTTAGATTATGTTAATTCTCCATTTTGGGAAGCTTGCATTGGTGTTGATTATTTTATTATCCCAAACGAAGACTTTATTAGTCCTTCCCTAAAAATAGGCTTTAATCAAAATCAATTAAAACCCTTTGGACTTCCTGTTAATGAAAAATTTTACAAAGATATAGACAAAAAAACTGCAAGACAAGAACTTAAACTTGATAGTGATGTCTTTACTGTAATGATAATGTATGGTGGAGGTCGCTGGGGTGGCGGTTTTAAAATCTTTAAAAAAGTGTTATCATGTTTTAAGGAAAGAAAAGTTCAAATAATTATGATAAATGGTTATAATAAAAAAGATTATAAAAAAATAAGTAAGATGAACTTTAACTCAAATATAAAAGTATTAAATGTTGGCTTTACAAATCAAGTCGATTTATATATGTCTGCAAGTGATGTTATAATAAATAAACTTGGTGGACCAAGTGCAACCGAAATGATAAACAAAAAACTTCCTGCGATTATAACTCCTAAAGTATCAGGTCAAGAGAAACACAACCTAACATATTTGTTAAATAAAGGTATTGTAAAGTCATTTAAAAATAAAAAAACACTTCAAAAAGCATTATTTTCTTTAATGGATAACAAAGAAGAATATCAAAAAATAGTAGATAATATATGTAAATTAAGACTAAACGCAATAGATAAACTAGCAGAGTTCATCATGCAACAACCACAAGCTGTTTACGATGAAGAATACATAGAAAAAATTGATTATACTAAAGTAAAAAAGAATGTTTTAAAAGCAAAAAACAAAGCATACAAACAAGATCGTAAGAACAAAAAAAATAGATAAGAAATCTTATCTATTTTTTATTTACACATTTCTTCTATATCAATTTTTTGTTTTATATTTAATGTTTTGGTTATTAAAGTTTCATAATACTCTTTTTCAATTTTATAACCATTTTTTAAATAAAATGGTTTTGCATGGTCATTTTCAGGAAAGAATTTCCCTTCAATATAAAAAATTCTACTTTCCATGCAATACCTTTCAAAAAGTTTTAACAACACTTTCCCAAATCCCATTGATTGATATTTTGGGGTTACTTCAATTTTATTGAGCCAAGCACTTCTTATCGGACTATAATTAAATTTAAAGTTTACATATCCTATTGTTTCTTTGTTATTGGAATCAATCAATTTAATATCATTATATTTTGTTTCTTCATTGTATGTTTGCTCTATATCAATTTTCCCAATTTTACTATCAAAAGTTTTCATTTTATATTTTCCTTCGCAGTATTATATCACTTCTTTTTTATAATTGCAACACGCTTTTAATTTAAAATCCAAAGTGCAAGATTAAACGAAGTAGCCACAAATAACCATATAACATATATCCATAACCAATTAACATAAGTTTTATTTGTTTTATTTAGTGATAACAAAAGCATTACACCAAAAAACACATTTAATATTATTAAAATATTACCCACCAAAAGTTGATTTAATGTAAAAAATATCAAACACCATAAGACATTTAATAACCCATTTATTATACATAAATATATGCTTTTAAATGAAAGTATATTGTTT
>CALWEY010000017.1 GCA_944377435.1 uncultured Clostridia bacterium
AGACATGTTGAAATCAAGGTCTTATGCAATAGACCACTTGCGAACCATGTGAGGTCCTGACGGAAGCAACATTAAACTTGTGTGCTATGTGATGTAAGGTTGCTTTGGTGGAGTGAATAAATAATGAGACAATATGTGTTCTTCTATCGAAGCAGTCGCACAGCATTTTTTATGTAAAAAAAAAGACCATGACAATCATGGTCTTTTTATATTACTTTTGGTTTGTTTCAACTTCTTGGTGATTTTTTATAATCATTTTATTTATGTGCTTTTCATAAGACTTAATTTCTTCAAGTGATAATTCAGTTTTTGCCCCTACAACTACTGTATGTAATTTTCTTTTAATTTTTATAGGTTCACTAACCATTTTACCATAATATTCTAAGTCTTTTCTCTTTACTACCTTATCCTTTGAAATAATGTATAACTTGGTTTCAGCTTTATTTAACACACAACAGTATAAATGATCTTGATTTGGTGTTATATATATACCTATATCATTAACAGAATAAAATTTCTCCATATTTTTCCTCACTATTAAAATAACATACTAATTAAACAAAGTCAATACTAGATTTTATTCATTCATTGGATTTTCTGTTATGTTAAGAGCCTTAAATATCGCTTTTTTTGCTTCTTCCCTATCAAAATCATTAGCAACCAATATATGCAAAACTTTTAAATTTAACTTGCTTAAAATTTCAACTAAAAAAGGGTCTTGTTCTTCTAAATTCTCATCGTTAAAAGATTTATCAAAGATATCAATAACTAAAACAGGATGCATATTTTGTTCGCTAAAAATGACAAAATCAAGAGATTTATCTGCAACTAAATTAAAAATAGTTTTATCGCCATCTGGCACAACAAGAGTATTTAAAGCAACTTTTGGAACAGCAACAAATCTTCGTGGTAAAATAGAATTAAGATATTTCCAAAACAACAATTCTTTTCTAACCATAAATGTGTCTTGAACTGTCAAGTGTACATTTTTGATTGTAGTTTCTTGTTTCTTTTGTTTTACTTTTTTTTCTTTAACCTTTTTAATTTTTGGTATGCTTGTTTTTTTCTTATTTTCTATAAATTTAAAAAGCCAACCTAAAAACATTAAAATTAAACAAACTAAAATTATAATTACAATAGCCATATTTACTCCCTTTAATGCCAATCAATTTCTTGTTTATTATTTTCACGCAAGATTTGATTTATTTTAGAAAAGTGTTTACAACCAAAAAATCCGTTATATGCAGAAAGTGGACTTGGATGTGCACTTTCTAAAACATAATGCCATGAATTTGTTATAAGTGGTTTTAATGCTTTTGCATTATTTCCCCACAAAACAAAAATTACAGGATCTTTTCTGTCATTTAATAGTTTTATTATTTGCGATGTAAGATTTTCCCAACCAATATTTTTATGTGAATTTGCAAGACCTTGTCTAACCGTTAGAACTGCATTTAATAACAAAACGCCTTGTTTTGCCCATCTTGTTAGATCGCCACTTTGAATACATTTTATATTTAAATCACTTTCTATTTCTTTAAAAATATTTACAAGAGATGGCGGAATTTTTGTTGAAGATGGAACAGAAAAGCTCATTCCCATCGCCTGATTTGGCTCATGATAAGGGTCTTGACCAACAATAACAACTTTAACATCTTCAAATTTAACATAGTTTAATGCTGTAAAAATTTCGTCCATTTTAGGATACACAGTATATTTAGAATATTCCTCAGTTAGTTTATTTAAAAGTGATGAAAAATAAGGTTTTTTAAATTCACCTTCCAATTTGTTATACCAATTCTTACACAATTTTATCATGCTTAAATGGTATCATATAACTTAAAAATAGTCAATAAACGACATAAATTATATATATAAAGTAATAGTTCAATTTATTTTTATATATTAAATTTGCAAAATAAAAATTTTAATGATATACTACTTACAATAGGAGTTAATTATGACAAGTAATGATGTTAATATTGCATTATCAAGTATGTTTAGTATTTCACCAGTAAGTACGGGAGTTTATGAAATAAAATCAAAGGCAACTTTTCAAAATGGTGAAAGCATTAAGATATACTTAGTTAATGAAAAAAACGAATGGTATTTAACTGATAAAAAAAATACTTTAAAGTATATGAATGAAATATATGATCTTAAAGCAAGCGATGTTAAAAGTTGTATTTCTGCTGTTATAAAAATTTACGGATTTACAATTACGGCTGGTGAATTAAGAGGAAAAATATTTGATGAAATTCAACTCCAAAATCGTGTTTTTGACTACATAATGTGTATTGCTCAACTTGTTAATATGTATGCATTTTTTGATAAACCAGAATAAACAAAAAACTCTATGTAAATAGAGTTTTTTTTATTGTAAATTTGCTAAATATTCATTTATTGATGCTGATGCAACTGCACCATCACTGCACGCCGTTACAATTTGTCTTAATTGTGTATTTCTTACATCCCCACCTGCAAAAACACCTTGTATGTTTGTTTGCATTTTTTCATTTGTTTTAATGTAGCCGTTTTCATTTATTTCGACACCTTCAAAAATTTCAGTATCTGGTTTTCTTCCAACAGCAACAAAAATAGCACTAACTTTGATTGCTTTTAAATTGTTTGTTTTTTTATCCTTAACAACAATTTCACTAACTTTATTATCACCTTTAACTTCAACAACTTCACTAGACAAAACTAGCTCTATTTTCCCTGACATAGCAAGTTGTTTTATTCTTTGTACTAAAATGTCATCTCCCCTAAATTCATCTCTACGATGAATTAGGTATATTTTATTTGCCAAATTAGACAAATATAAGCAATCTTCCAAGCTTGTGTTTCCACCACCAACAATTGCAACATCTTGATTTTTAAATAGTGCGCCATCACAAGTTGCACAATAACTTACGCCACGACCAATAAATTGTTTTTCGCCAACTGCGTTTAATTGCCTACTTGATGCACCAGTGCAAATATATACACTTTTTGCTTCATATGAAGAATTATTGGTTTTTATAACTTTTATTTTATCTTGTAAATTGCAAGAAACGACTTCTTCAAACTTAAATTCAACTCCCAAAGCACTAACTTGCTCATACATTTGCATCGCAAGACTAACTCCGTCAATTTTTTCAATGCCGGGGAAATTTTCTATTTTTGTTGTAAGCGTCATTTGACCTCCAACCATTCCCTTTTCAAGCACTAAAACTTTTTTCCCTGCTCTATAGCAGTAAAGTGCACAAGTAAGGCCACTTGGACCACCGCCAATTATTATAACATCGTACATTAAAAATCTCCTTGGCTATAATTTAACACAAACAAATATTTATGTAAACTTTTTTGCTATTTATATAATCATCTATATTATATGCAAAATAAATACAAAAACCACCAGCATATGCTGATGGTTTTTTTATATTGCATATTATCTCTTAGAGAATTGTGAAGCTTTTCTTGCTTTTTTAAGACCATATTTCTTTCTTTCTTTCATTCTTGAATCTCTTGTCAAGAATCCTGCTTTTTTAAGATCTGCTTTTAAACTTTCATCTGCTAAAACAAGTGCTCTTGAAATACCATGATTGATTGCACCTGCTTGACCAGAAAGTCCACCACCAACAACATTTACAACTACATCATATTTTGTTGTTGTGTTTGTGTGTTCCATTGGTTGACGAACGATAAGTTTTAATGTGTCTAAACCAAAGTAATCATCAATATCAACTTTATTTATTGTTATTTTACCTGTTCCGTTAGGAATAAGTCTAACTCTTGCAATTGCTTTTTTTCTTCTACCTGTTCCAAGGAATTGAACACCTTTATTTTTAAGTGCAGGTTTTGTTGTTTTCTTTTCTGCCATTAGTTTCTAACTCCTTTTAATTCAACAGTTGTTGGTTTTTGTGCTTCATGATTGTGGTTAGCGTCTTTATAAACTCTAAGTCTTGCATACATTTTTCTTCCAAGACTTGTTTTAGGAAGCATACCTTTTACTGCGTGTTGTACTGCAACATCTGATTTTGTTGCCATAACTGTTTTATAATCCATTTCTTTTAATCCACCAATATAACCTGAGTGGCTTCTAAGCATTTTTTGTGTAAGTTTTTTGCCTGTTAAAACGGCCTTATCTGAATTTATTACTATAACATGGTCGCCTGTGTCTACATGTGGTGTATATGAAGGTTTGTTTTTGCCTGACAAAATGTCTGCAACTTGTGAAGCGAGTCTTCCAAGTGGCATATTTGTTGCATCAACAACATACCATTTTCTTTCCACATTTTCTGGCTTTTCCATAAATGTTTTCATTAAAATTTCCTCCAAAAATTGTGTATACCTTATAAATAAGACCATTTCTTTTTAAGGGGCTAACTTTACAAAAAAATATGCCTTATTCAAGACATGGATAAGTTTATTATATATCAAGTTATTTGTCAAGCATATTTTTATATATTTTATAATAAAATTTTAAAGGTTTTATTTAATCATTTTTAAAAAATTAAGAATTTTATAAAATTATTAAATAATGCATAATTATACACAATTGTTTATAATTATTTAATTGTATTTCACATCAAAAAGATATAGGCCCTTACCGTCCACAGTTTTCCCACCAAGACCACGATTGCCTGTTTTAAACATTTCATCAATGCAAGAGATGTTTAGTCTCCCCCTTGCAATATCAATAATTGTGCCAACAATTATTCTTACCATATTGTATAAACATCCATGTCCACTAATTTTAAAAATCAAATAGTTTTGTTTTTCTTCTAACGAAAAATCATAAATTGTTCTATCAAAACTTGTCGCGTTTGTTTTACTTGAACAAAAAGCTTTAAAATTATGCGTGCCCTTAATTTTTTCCATACACTTTTTAACTACATCTATATCTATTTGATAATCAAGTTTTGTTACCATATCACAAAGCATTGGATTTATAATCTTATCCTTACAAAAAACATACATATATGTTTTTGTTTTAGCACTTGTTCGAGCATTAAATAAACTATCAACTTGCTTTGCAAAGTAAACCCTTATATCCGGTGGCAAAAATGTATTTAGTGCTGTTGGCAATTTATCTAAACTTATTTTGTTCTCACATTCAAAATGTGCATACTGCTTTAAAGCATGCACGCCAGCATCAGTTCTTCCACTTGCAACAATGCTAACATTTTCTTTTAAAACTTTATTTAAACACTCTTCAAGCACCGATTGAACAGTTACTTTGTTTGGTTGTTTTTGGAAACCACTGTAATTTGTACCTTTGTATGCAAAACATATTAGAATTTTTCTCATATATAAAGTGTAGAATATTTTTAACAAATAATCAAATATTTTAAAATGTTTAATTTTACACAAAATAAATAATATGCTAAACTTATTTAGATTTAAACGGAGAGAATATGGAACATAAATGTTTAGATGGAAACACAGCGTGTGCCCTAATGGCATATAAACTAAGCGAAGTTTCTGCAATATATCCAATAACACCATCTTCAACAATGGCTGAACTTGTTGACGCATGGGCAAGTGAAGGCAAAAAAAATATATTTAATCAAACTATGCTTATAAGAGAAATGCAATCAGAAGCTGGAGTTAGTGGAGCAATTCATGGAGCTCTTCAAACAGGCAGTTTGGCTACAACATTTACAGCTAGCCAAGGGCTACTTCTTATGATTCCAAACATGTACAAAATTGCAGGAGAATGTTTGCCTTGCGTTTTTCATGTTTCGGCGAGAACGGTTGCATCTCATGCCCTATCAATTTTTGGCGACCATAGTGATGTTATGGCAGTTAGGAGCACAGGATTCAATATAATTTCATCATCATCTGTGCAAGAATGTTATGATATGGCACTTGCAAGCCATATTATTACGCTTAAAACTAGTTTGCCAATGCTACACTTTTTTGACGGCTTTAGAACAAGTCATGAAATTCAAAAAATAAAATTAATAGATGACGAAGATATTAAAAAAATTTATCCATTTGAAAAAGTTTATGAATTTAAAGAAAGAGCGCTTACACCACAAAATCCGATTTTAAAAGGCACAGCACAAAACAGCGATGTGTTTTTTCAAAACAGAGAAAGAGCAAACGAGTTATATAACGGTGTTTATCAAAAAGTTTGCGAAACATTTAAAGATATTGAAAAAATTTGCGGAAGAAAATACAGTGCGTATGAATACTATGGAAACCCAAATGCAAAATATGTTGTTGTTTTAATGGGCAGTGCCTATCAAACAGCACAAGAAACAGTTGATTATTTAACAAAACATAATAAGAGTATTGGTGTTATATATATAAGACTTTACAGACCATTTTTTGCAAAAGAGTTTTGTAAAATAATTCCTAAAACCACAAAAAAAATATGCGTTTTAGACAGAACAAAAGAAAGTGGAAGTGTTGGCGAACCTTTATATCTTGACATTATGACAGCACTTAAAGAAAACAATGTAAACATTGAAGTTATTTGTGGAAGATATGGACTTGGTGGCAAAGAATTTAATAAAGAACACTGTGTGGCTGTGTTTGAAAATTTAATGAATGAAAACAGCAAAAATCATTTTACTGTTGGAATTGATGATGATGTAACACATACTTCCCTACACTGCAAACCTATTTCAGATGATAATGACTGCTATGAATTAAAATTTTATGGATTTGGCAGTGATGGAACAGTAAGTGCAAACAAAAATAGCATAAAGATAATTGGCGAAGATACTGATATGTATGTTCAAGGATATTTTGAATATGATTCAAAAAAGTCAGGAAGTTTAACCACTTCTCATTTAAGAATAAGTAAATCGCCAATAAAAAAAGCATATAGAACATACTCTCACGACTTTATTGCAATTCACAACTTTACTTTTATTGGCAAGTACGATTTAATTTCAACTTTAAAAAATAATGGAGTTGTGCTTATAAATACACGACTAAACGAAGCAAAACTCCAAAAATTTTTGCCACAAGATTTTATTGATACGCTTAAAAATAAAAAAGCAGAACTTTACACGATTGACGCATATAAAATTGCCGAAGAAGTTGGTCTTGGAAGAAAAATTAACTTGATTATGCAAACAGCATTTTTTAAGTTGTTAAAAGTTATTCCTTTTGAAAAAAGTTTAAATCAAATAAAACAACTCGCAATAAAAACTTATTCAAAAAAAGGTGATGATGTAGTAAATAAAAATCTATTAGCAATATACAAAAGTATTGACCAAATTAAAAAGATAGATTATTTAAAATTTACAGACAGCTTAAAATCACAAATAACAGCAAAAACAGATTGCAAATTTTTTGATGAAGTTATATCCTCTATTGAAAAACAAAATGGAGATAGTTTGCCAGTTTCTAAGTTTAATGTAGATGGAAATATTCCAACAGATACCAGCAAATATTTAAAAAGAGGAATTGCCTTAAACTTGCCAAAATGGATAAAAGAAAATTGCATTCAATGCGGTTTTTGTTCACTTTCTTGTCCACACTCAGCAATAAGAAGTATTTTGTTTAAAGATGATGGAAATATAAAACCAGAGTTTGAATGTGTTGATGCAATAGGCATGAAAGGATATAAATTTAAAATACAAGTAAGTCCACAAGACTGCACAGGTTGTGGAGTTTGTGCAAATACTTGTCCAGCAATTAAAAAAGCGCTTGAAATGGTAGACGCGCAAGAAATTATAGAGAAAGAAAAACAAAATTATAATTATAGTCTAACTTTAAACCACGAAAATTCTATATTTAACAAATACACCACAAAAGGTTTACAATTCTATGACCCATATTTTGAGTTTAACTATGCTTGTGCTGGCTGTGGAGAAACACCTTATATAAAGATATTAACACAATTATTTGGCGACAAACTTTTAATTGCAAACGCAACAGGTTGTTCTAGTATTTATGGCGGATCATACCCTGTTTGCCCTTATACAAAGGATAAAAACGGGCACGGTCCTGCATGGAGCAATAGTCTTTTTGAAGATAATGCCGAATATGGATATGGCATGGCATTATCTCAAAGTCAAGGCAAAAAAACAATAAATAATATAATAAATGAAATTTTGCCAACAAATAACGAAGAACTAAACACACTTTTAACAAATTGGCAAAAAAATCAAAATTGCACATACACCGAACAAGAAAAAATACTTAATTTATTAGATGATAAAAATGAAAAACAAAAACTTTTAAAGTTATATAAAGATAATTTTGTAACAAAATCAATTTGGATTATAGGTGGCGATGGTTGGGCTTATGATATTGGATACTCTGGACTTGACCATGTGCTTGCTTCAAACGAAAATATAAACATATTAGTTTTAGATAGCGAAGTTTATTCAAACACTGGTGGTCAAACATCAAAGAGCTCTCCAAAAGGAAGTGTTACAAAATTCAATTCAAATGGAAAAACAACAAAGAAAAAAGATTTAGGTGCTATTTGTATGTCAAACAAAAATTGTTATGTTGCAAGCATTAGTTTAGGTGCTGATATGAATCAAACCATTAAAGCACTAAAAGAAGCCGAAGATTATGATGGCCCTAGCATTGTTATTTGCTATGCCCCATGTATTAACCATGGCTTTGATATGTCTAAAAGTAATGAGCATATGAAATTATGTGTTGAGTGTGGCTATTGGAATTTATATAGGTATAATCCACATAACAGTAAACCACTTGTTTTAGATAGCAAAGAGCCAACAAAAGATTATAGTGAATTTTTAATGACAGAAACAAGATATACTTCGCTTATTAAAAAAGACAAAAACTTGGCAGAAGCTTTATTTGAAGAAAGTAAAAAAGACGCAATGGAAAGACATCAAAATTTGCTAAATATATTAAAATTGCAGAATGAATAATTAAATTAAAAAAACAAATAATAAAAATGTGAAATTAAAACAATTATGTTTTTTTCACAAAAATATAGTGGCTTTATTACCACTATTTTTATAGTTTTAACAAAATATCTCAGACTATCGAAATACAAGTGAGGCGAGGCTCGCAAAATGCCAAAAAGTAGGAGTTTAGTTACCTAAATGACTGTTTTTTGGCGTTTTGCAGTAAACAAAGCAAGAAAAATTTTCAAATTTTTCGTTCACGCAGTTTTTCGACAGTCTGATAAAAGCAAAAATCTGTGAACACCATATAATAAAAGGCATTCACAGATTTGCTCGGTAGGGGTTTATTTATTTAAAACAATAGATAAAATATTTTAATTAAATATTTATTTATTCCCTACACTAGTATTATGTTTCATTATTTTTAATTTATTCAAAATTTTTTAAATGTTTTTTTATTTTATTTGCAACTTGATTTGGAGTAAATCCAAAATATTCGTCAAGAACACTGCCGTTTGCACTTTTTCCAAAATTTTCTATTGATATTTTTAAACCTTTTTCTCCTAAATATTTATACCAAATATTGTCGTTTGATGCTTCTAAACTAACTTTTATTTCACCCCTAGACAATAAATCTTGTTTATATTTATTAGATTGTCTTTCAAATTCTTCAATGCATGGAAAACTTGCAACAACTGTTTCAATATTTTGTTTTGCAAGTAGCGCTTTAACCTGCATGGCAAGTTCCACTTCACTGCCCGTTGCCATAATTAAAACTTTGCCTATGCTTCCACTTAAAATATATCCACCTTTTATTATATCTTTATAATCGGCATTTTGATTTGTTAATGTTTGCTTTGATAAAACAAAACATGAAGGACAATCATTGTTTAGTGCTATATCATAGCAACACAAAAGTTCTCTTATATCACATGGTCTAAAAACATTGACATTCGGAATTAGTCTAAGCGTTGAAAGTTGCTCTACTGACTGATGTGTTGGTCCGTCTTCTCCAACTTTATAACTGTCGTGAGAAAACATATACATAACCGGTATATTCATTAGCGCACTCATTCTTATTGGTGGAATCATATAGTTTGAAAAAGTTAAAAATGTTGAGCAAAATGTTGGGCTACTTAAATACAAGGTAAGTCCGTTACATATTGCACCCATGGCATGTTCTCTTATTCCAAAGTGAATATTTTTGCCTCTTGGATTTGTGGCAGAGTAATCTCCCGCTCCAGCAATATAGGCCTTTGTTGAAGATGCCAAATCTGCTGTACCACCAACAAGCCTTGGCATTTTTAATGATAGTTCTTTTAAAATTATTTCATTTGCATCTCTTCCGCTAAAAGATTGCGATAACAGTTCTTCCCTAACAAGTTTATAAACATCTACCTTTTTACTGTCCATAAACGCAACTAATTGTCTATATAATTCTGGATTTGTTGTTTGATAAATTGCAAACATGTTGTTCCACTTTTCAATTAAATTAGCATTTCTTTCTATTGTTTTTTGTGCAACTTTTTTTACATCATCAGGTAATTTATAAGGATCTGCAACACCTAACTTAGTTTTTAATTGATTTAATTCCGCAGGCGTTAATGGTTTTCCATGAATGGAATTTAATCCCGCTTTATCTGTTCCATAACCTATTGTTGTTTTAAAAATTATTATGGTTGGTTTTGTTGTACATTTCTTTGCTTTTGCAATGGCTCTTGTAACAAAATAATAATTATTTCCATTGTTTACTTTTATAACATTAAAATGCATGGCTTTAAATTTCTTTGCTATATTTTCACTATTTGCCATATCTGCGTTGCCATCTATTGTAACATTGTTATAGTCATATAACAAGATGAGTTTGTTTAGTTTTAATGTTCCCGCTAAACTTAAGGCTTCTTGTGCAACACCTTCCATTAAACAACCATCACCAACAAAGCAATATGTGTAATTGTCAACCACAGGACATTTTTGAGCATTAAATCTCTTGCCTATCATATTTTGACCAATCGCCATACCTACTGCATTTGCAACTCCTTGACCTAATGGACCTGTTGAGGTTTCAACAAAGTTTGTTACTCCATATTCTGGATGTCCCGGTGTTTTAGAATCTAGTTTCCTAAAATTTTTTAGGTCATTTTCTGTAAGTCCAAAATTAAACATGTATGCTGTTGCATAATATAGTGCACTTGCATGACCAGCTGACAAAATAAGTCTATCTCGTGCAATAAATTTATGGTCTTTTATATCATAAAAATAATGGTCCTTAAAAAGTGCATACAATATTGTTGTAGCACCTAGAGCAACCCCCGGATGTCCACTGTTTGCTGTTGTTATCATGTCTGCCGACAAACATCTTAAATAATTTATACATTTTTGGTTTATATTCACAATATACTCCTTAATTTTTCCACAATTTCATTTATAACTGTTTGTTTTTTCTTATTTCTTACATTTATTTTTATATCGCTTGCATTATTTAACTCTTTATCCCTATCATTAAACGCAATTACATCAACACTTAGTGTATCTAAAAATGAATTATCATCTATTTTTTTTGTTAGATTTTCTTTTGAAAAATATAAATATATAACTGTTGCATTTGACCTAAATTTTTCATTATTTGCATTTCTATTAAAATACACATAAGGGAATGTCATTACCATGTTTTCAAACTCTAAACAGCCCTTAATGGCAGAATTTTCTTGTTTTTCTAAATATTCCACTCCACATTTTTCTTGCATGTCTTTTCTAGAAAATAATGTATAATTAACATATTCCATTACATCAAGAAAATACAAATTCGTTGTGTCTGCCAACAATTTGCCTATTTCTAAATTGTATTTATAATCTAATCCTATTATTATTATATTTGATTTCATATTTAATATATTATCATATATATTTTGATTTGCAAATTATAAATATTTACTTTATTGAAACATATTTAATAAATTTGCTGATTTATAGATTTAAAATTTTGAATTGTGCTTATTATATTTAATAATAATTTTTGCTTATCTATTTCATTAGATTGATTTGTGCTTATTATTAGTAATATATTATTGTCTAATAAAATAAAATTCATAAGTACATTTTGTTTATCATTGGACCCAATTATTACGCTTTTTATATTCTTTTTACCTATTGTCGAAAACGAACTTTCTTGAATTATACCAAATCCAGAATTTTTTAATGTTTTTAAATTTTGTTGGTACAAATATTCAAAATCATATTTCTCTTTATTCCTATCAATTACAAACGACAAAGTATCATTATTGTATACGCATTCAAATATTGCTCCTTCAATTAAGGAAGGGTCATCTTTTTGAAAAACAACTTTCCATTTTTTATCTAATTTAAAGTAAAACTCATACTGTTCAAACATATACATATTTTGCGTAGTTGTTTCATTTGTTTCAATTTGCAGAACATAATCTTTTAATTTATACATCATCAGTTTTTTACGCACATTCTTTCTTAAATTTTTATCATCTATAATATTATTTATGCAACTTTTATACATTATTAAATATGATGCCATAATTTCTTTTGAAAACCATAAAGGTAATTTTTGTTTACTTAGTACTTGTTCTGGCAAATTATTAAAAGCATCAGTTACAACTTTATTATTTAGTAAAATATTGTTTAGAAGTTCCAATATTTTATTGCGCATAACAAAACTTAAATTAAATTTCAATGAGTATAATGCACAAGCTTTTGATAATTGATAATTGTTATAATAATAATAATAATAAGAATACAAAAAATAATATGCACCCAAATCTTCCATAGATTTTATTATATTATATGATTTATCTAAAACAATTTTTAAATTAACAAAATCTTTTAACTCTAAATAACAGTTGCAAAGTTCAAAATATGCAGGATATGACATTGGCGAACATTTGATACAAGAATTAAAATCTTTTATAGCCATATCATAATTTTTTAAATTTTTGTATGCTATTGCTCTTCTATAATAAAGCCAACCTTCAATTCCTGTTGTGAATTTTATAGGAAAAGAATTTGGATGAAGTGTTGCAAAAATAAAAAAGTCTTCAAAATTATCAAAAACAAGTTTATTGTCGGTTACATCAAAATAATCATATGCAATGTTTAGATAATAAATCATGTTATCCCATTGTTTTTTACCATTTTTTATATTTACTTTTGACTCGATGTAAGCAAAAAATTCTTTTTCAAGTTTATTTATCTTTTGCAAATAGATAACCGATTTATTTGAATATGTATCACAAAGTGATTTCATATATTTACAAATTTGCATTTGACTAAAATAATCTTTTTCATTATCTGTTTGTTTTATGATTTCGTTATATAATAAATCTAAATCTATATCTAAATTACCCGAAAGTGATTGCTTAATTTCTTCTAGTGTTTTCATGTTTATATGTTACCACAAATATAAATTTTAGTAAACAATCTAAATATTTAAGCATAAAAAAACTCACTATTAAGTGAGTTTTTATTTATTGTTATTTTTATTTATAAGATTGCATTTTCTTTTTTGAAACAACCATATAAACTATTGAGCCTGCAAGTACAAGTACTGCAACGCAACAAAGAACAATTGTTATTATTTCGTTTGTTGTTACGCCATCATTTCCTGGTTCGTTTACAGTGAATGTTCTTGTAACTGTTGCTGTGTTACCAGCATCATCTGTTGCTGAGAATGTTATTGAATATTCGCCTGCTGTTTCAATGCTATATTCAAATTTACCATTGTCTTCATCTTCATGAATATTTTTAACTTCAACACCTGTTGTTGTATTTTTTACAACAATCTTAATGTCATTTGCAGACATACCTTGTGTTTTGTTATCTTCAACAGTGATTTTGCTTAGGTCAATCGAAAGAATTGTGTCAATCTTAACTGTGCTTGATACTATATCATCTTTAACATCTACAACAGGTTTAACTAAATCACCAACTTTAATTGTATGTGTTACAAC
>CALWEY010000018.1 GCA_944377435.1 uncultured Clostridia bacterium
GCATATATGGAAAGGTTGGATTAGTTGATGCATACAAAACAGCAATGGCTTGTTCAACACTCATAACATTTGTTGAAATAATATTTTGTTATATAAAAAACAAAAAACCAACATGCTCTATGGAAAATAATATTAGTCCATGTTTCAATAAAGATATTATGCTGTTTAGTTTGTATGCAAGTTTTTCTATAACACTATTCGACCTATTGTATAGTATTGTTATTTCATTATTTAGTTTAAGGAGTAAAAAATATGAAAGAGATGCCAGAAAATCAAAAATATCTTGAAGACCTTGTAAATTCATCAATATCACAAATAAGACAACTAGCAGAAGCAAACACGATTGTAGGCAATCCAATACTAAGTCCTAGTGGAAGTATAATAATTCCAATAAGTAAAGTATCTGTTGGATATGTTGTTGGAGCAGGAGAATATAACTCTGTAGCAAAACGATTGCCATATCCTCTAGCTGGTGGAAGTGGTGGTGGAGTTAGCGTAACTCCTATTGGCTTTATTGTGGAAACAGAAAGTGAAATAAAATTTATTGATGTAGAAAATAAAACAGCATATCAAACACTCTTAAATTTAGCCAATACGATAATTTCAAAAATGAATATAAAAAATAAGGAAGAAAAAAATGAAAAAAATTAAATATCTATTTTTGATATTTTTAGCAGTTTTATCATGTAGTTTAATTTTTAGTCCAGTAACTTCTAATAATGTTTTAGCTCAAAACACAGCTTCGTCAATGATTGTAATTGAAGCAAATTCTAATCGAGTTTTAATGGCTAGTAACGAAAAGGCACTGCGCGCAAATGCAAGCACAACAAAAATAGCAACTTTCTTAACCGTTTTAAAGCACTGTAACAATTTTGATGAAAAAGTCAAGATTGATGATAGAGCCATTGATATACCTGGTACTTCAATATATTTAAAAAAGGGAGAAGTTTTAACAGTCAAAGAATTATTATATGGCATGATGCTTGTTTCAGGAAATGATGCAGCAACAGCACTCGCTTTGCATATATCAGATTCTATAAGTGAATTTGCAAAACTTATGACTAATGAAGCGAAAAATTGTGGTGCTAAAAATACAACTTTTAAAAATCCACATGGATTAGATGAAGAAGGGCACAGAACAACAGCCTATGACCTTGCTCAAATAACAAGAGAATGTTATAAATATCCAATATTTGAAGAAGTTGTATCAACCAAAAACACAAAAATTCCAGATAGTACAGGAAAGGGTTATAGATATTTGCAAAACAAAAATAAATTACTTTGGTCACTTGAAGGTTGCAACGGCGGAAAAACAGGTTTTACAAACGATGCCGGTAGATGTTTAGTTGCAAGTGCTAAAAGAAATAATATGCACTTAATAAGTGTTGTTTTAAATTGTGGACCAATGTTTGAAGAAACAGCAATGCATATTGAAGACTGTTTTGCAAAATATCACATGTCAACAATTTTACCACCATACAATTATATTAGTACACTAGATGTAACAAATAGTGATATATCAAAGGTAAAGGTTTACACACAAAAAGGTTTCATGTATCCACTTACAGATGATGAAGAACAAAAAATAAAAACTGAGATAAATTTACCATCGGGCCTTTGTGCTCCAATAAAAAAAGAACAAATTGTTGGCGAAGTAAAAATATATCTCGATAATCACTTGCTATTTTGCGAAAAAATATATACTATGGAAGATGTAATCTCAAATAAGGTTACAGATAATTTCAAAAGAATTATTTCAAAATGGTGAACAAATGAGAATAAATAAATATTTAGCTTTATGTGGAGTAGCATCTCGCAGAAAAAGTGAAACGTTTATAGTTGACGGTAAAGTAAAATTAAATGGAAAGGTTGTAACAAATCTTTCAACAAATGTCAACACAAAAAAAGATAAAGTAGAATTAGAAGGCAAAGAACTATCTTTGCCTTCTAACTATGTTTATTATAAATTAAACAAGCCCAAAGGCTATCTTTGTACAGCAAGTGATGATAGGGGAAGAAAAACAATTTTTGACCTTGTAAAAAGTGAAACAAGATTGTTTTCTATTGGCAGACTAGATTATGATACCGAAGGTCTTATTATACTTACAAACGATGGGGATCTTGCGCAAAAAATAAGTCACCCATCTCATGAAACAGAAAAAGAATACATAGTAAAAATAGAAGGCACAATTTTAGAAAGTGAACTTGCCGTTTTAAGAGCTGGTATTGTTGAAAATGGCGTAAAAATGCCAAAGGCAAAAGTTGAACTTTTGGAAGTTGTTAATAACAATGCAAAACTTAGCGTTACTATTCACGAAGGACAAAATAGACAAATTAGAAGAATGTTTGAAGCGATAAACAAACCTATAAAAATGCTTAAAAGAATAAGAATAGGAAATATAAAATTGGGTGGGCTTCAAAGAGGCGAATATAAGCCTTTAAATGAATTTGAACTCTACGAGCTTTTAAGGTGACAAAATGGATATAATTGTTATTGGTGGTGGCGCAAGTGGACTTATGAGTGCTTACATATGCGCGACTTATGGTCATAATGTTACAATTTTAGAAAAAAATGAAAAAGTTGGCAAAAAGTTATATATAACGGGAAAAGGTAGATGCAATGTTACCAACTATTGTAATTCGCAAGAATTTTTTAACAATGTTGTAACAAATCCCAAATTTTTGTATAGTAGTTTAAATAATTTTACACCAAGTGATACAATATCTTTTTTAAATCAATTTGGCGTGAAAACAAAAGTTGAAAGAGGAAATAGAGTTTTTCCAGAAAGTGATAAATCAAGCGATGTTATCCGTGCACTTAATAATGCTTGTGTTAATAACGGTGTAAAGATTTTATTAAATCAAAATGTGATTGATTGCTACAAAAATCAAGATAAGTTTAGTGTTATAACAAATGATAAAAAGTATTTATGTGATGCATTGGTTATATGCACAGGTGGTTCTTCATACAAATCAACAGGAAGCGATGGGTTTGGATATAAACTAGCAAAAAAATTTGGACATACTATAATTGATATAAAGCCAGCACTTTGTCCGATAAAACTAAAAAACAACTGGGTAAAATCTATTGAAGGCTTAGCATTAAAGAATGTACAATTATCCGCATATTCAAACGGTCAACTCGTAAGAAAAGAATTTGGAGAAATGTTGTTTACATCAAATGAAATAAGTGGACCAATTGTTTTAACAATGTCAAGTTATATAAATAGAAAGAACAATATAGAATTATACTTAGACTTTAAACCAGCTTTAAGCGAAGAGAAACTTGAAAACAGGCTACTTAGAGAATTTGATGCTAATAAAAATAGTCAAATAAATACAGTTATGTATAATTTATTACCTAAAAATATAGTGGAAATTTTCTTAAATGCTTGTAATATAGAAAAAACACAAAAAATAAATTCTATTACAGTGCAACAACGAAAAATGATTATACAAAATTTAAAAAATTTTGAACTCGATTTTGATAGTCTATATAACATTGATTATGCTATAATTACAAGTGGAGGAGTAAATATTAAAGAAATCAATCCTAAAACAATGGAAAGTAAACTTGTTAAAAATCTTTTCTTTGCAGGTGAAATTTTAGATGTAGACGCCTTAACAGGTGGCTTTAATATTCAAATAGCTTTCTCAACGGCAAATAGTGTAGGTAAAGGAGTTTTATAATGGTTATTGCAATAGATGGTCCAGCAAGTGCAGGAAAAAGCACGCTTGCAGTTATGACTGCAAATAGTTTAAACTTTCATTTTTTAAATACAGGTATGATTTTTAGAGCAATAGCATATGCAATAAATAAAAACTGCATTGATGTTAATGATGATAAACAAATAAAAAATTTGCTTAATTCAACAAAAATTGAAATTAAATTTATTGACAAAAATCAAATTGTTTATGTGAACGGAGAAGACACATCTAACTATGTATCATTGCCAAAAATTGCAAGTTTGGCATCACTATATTCTCAAAATCCTATAATTAGAGAAAAGGTTAGCAGTATTCAACATGAATTTGCAAAAAAATACAATGTAGTCATAGAAGGTCGTGATATAGGAACACAAGTTTTTCCTAACGCAGATTATAAATTTTTTGTAACTGCTAGTTTAGAGGAACGAGCAAAAAGAAGATATGCAATGCTAAAAAATAATAATAACAACTTAACTTTGCAAGAAGTTAAAGACCAACTACAAGAACGAGATTACAATGATATACACAGAAAAGTAAGTCCGCTAATTCAAGCAAAAGATGCAATAGTTATTGACACTTCAAATGATACAGTAGAGCAAAGTTTGAATAAAATTTTAAATTGCGTAAAAGCGAGGTAGTATGTTTTTCTGGTTTATAAAAATAATTGCTTTTATACCATTTTGGATTCTATATCCCACAAGATTAAAAAACAAAAAAAATTTACCAAAAGGCAAATGTGTAATAATAGCAAATCATAGAAGCAATACTGATCCACTTATTTTAGTAAATATGATTTGGCGAAAACAACACTGTGTTGCAAAAAAAGAATTGTTTAAAAATTGTATTTTGCGTGGTTTTTTAAAAAGTATGAATGCAATACCAATTGATAGACAAAAAGTTGAAATTTCAACAATAAAACAATGTTTATCTGTATTAAAAAACAATAAAATATTAACAATATTCCCAGAGGGAACAAGAAACAAAACAGATATGCCACTTGGAGAAATAAAAGGTGGGGCAAGCATATTTGCAACAAAGGCAAATGCACCAATTGTTCCTGTATGGATAAAGAAAAAGCCAAAACTTTTTTGCTTTAATACAATCACAATTGGAACACCTTTTTATATAACAAAAGAAGATAGCGAGCATGGTGATGAAATAATGAAAAATAAATTGTTAGAATTAAGAGAAACAGTTATAAATAAAAAATAACCACATGTGTGGTTATTTTTGTTAGACAAAATTGATTTATGTTTGTTATATTATAATTAGAGTGATTTTTAGGAGAAAAGATGGAAGAAGTAAAATTTAATTTAAACGAAATTGACAAAACTTTCGCAAAATACAAAAAGAATGAAATTTTTGATGGGGTTGTTGTATTAAAGCGTGAAGACGGAGTTGTGTTTAATATTGGTGGAAAATCGGACGCATTTATAAATAAAAATGATTTTTCCGATTATGACCAAGTGAAAATAGGTGACAGATTTAAAGTTGCTATTCTTGGTTCCAAAACAGAAGATGGAATGATTGAAGTGTCTAAAAAAATTGCTGACAATATAATTATAGGCTCTACAACAGCAGAAAAATTAAAAATTGGTTCTGAATTTTCATTTTATGTAACAGGTATAAAAAACGGAACACTTGTTTCAAAGTTAGGCATGTATAATATTGTTGTTCCACACGATGAAATTGATATACACATAAAAAATTTAGGATATTATCTAAACAAACAGCAAACAGCCATTGTAACAGAAATAAATAAAGAACAAAAACTTATTGTTTGTTCAATTAAATTATTAAAAGAACAAATAAAAGAAAATCAAGAAAATCTATTTTGGAGTAGCATATTTATTAACAAAATAGTTAAAGGTAAAGTTGAAAGAATAATGCCTTATGGTGCTTTTATTGATGTTGATGGAGTTTCATGCTTTATTCATATTTCGGATTTAGCATATGAAAGAGTAAATAATGTAGCTGACTATCTAAAAGTAAACGAAACTTATAATTTTAGAGTTATTAAGGTAGATAAACAAAATAAAAAAGTTTCACTTGGATTAAAACAACTAGGCGAAAATCCTAAAACAGCAATAATGAAAAAATTGCAGGTTGGAGAAAAATATGAAGGAACAGTTATAAAAATATTGGCTTTTGGTGCAATAATAAAACTAGACGGATACAATGTCGATGGTCTACTTCATGTTAGTGATGCAACCGAGCACAATGATAAAAGAATATATGAAATTGTAAAGTTAGGACAAAAAGTGCAAGTTGAAATAAAAAGTATAGACACCGAAAAAGATAGAATAAGTTTTAAATTATAAAAATAATCCACCATTTATCATGGTGGATTTTTTATGCTCTAAAAAATTTATAAAATTATTTAATTATTTACTCGTCCAATTCTTTTTCAACTCTATTTATTTCGTCTTGAATTTTTTTCATGGAAAGTTTTCTATTCAATTCATCTAATTTCTTTTTTAGCAAAACTTCGTCATCAAAATTTGGAGTATCGGAAACAGAGTCTATTGTAATTGTATTATTTCTATATAATTTAGAAATTATAAGACCTAAAACAAAATTTACAATTAAAATAATTTGTGTTGCAAAAATTAAACCTAATGGCAAAACATATGA
This sequence comes from uncultured Clostridia bacterium, assembly GCA_944377435.1. Lineage (GTDB taxonomy): Bacteria > Bacillota > Clostridia > Christensenellales > UBA1242 > UBA5893. The sequence continues at coordinate 6,343 of CALWEY010000018.1, forward strand.
TATATATAAAGTAAAATCAATCTGTGCTTTATAGCAATAAATTCCCAATGCAATTAAAGATAAGAAACATAGAACAAAGAACATATAATATAAAATAGCAATGTAATATTTGTTATAAAGTTTTTTTGTTGCTACAAAATCTGATAAAATAAAAATAAACAATAAACATGATATAACAATTAAAGTTGCATCCAACCACATGACATTATTTGACTTTGATATAATCTTATCAATACATAGATAAATAGTGCATCCAATTGCAATTAAACTAAAAAACAATATGGTTTTATACACTAGTGATAAAAGTTTTCTCTTTTGACCATTATCCATAATAACCTCACTTACAGTTAAAGTATATAATTACACTAAAATTTTGTCAAGAAATACATAATTTTACTTGAAGACTTTAAAACTTTGTATTAGTATAATCATAGGAGAGAAAATGAAAACAATACTTATAACAGGTGCATCAAGAGGAATAGGTAGGGAAATTGCAAAACTGTTTGCTAAAAACGGGTATAATGTTGCAATAAATTATAATAAATCAATAAATGATGCGAAATCTTTATATAATGAAATTGTTTCTATAAATGCAAATGCAATTCTATTAAAAGCAGATGTAAAAAATCCAAATGAAGTAAAACAAATGGTTGAAGATACAATAGCTTGCTTTGGACATATAGATGTACTTGTAAATAATGCAGGAATTAGTTACAAAGGCTTAATTTTTGACGAAAGTGACGAGCAAACGCAAGAAATTATAAATGTAAATCTTTTAGGTTCAATATACACTTCTAAATATGTTATACCTTCTATGCTAAAAAATGGAAGTGGTAAAATTATCAATATATCTTCAATATGGGGAAATGTAGGAGCAAGTTTAGAAAGTACTTATTCCGCATCAAAGGCTGGTCTTATTGGGTTAACAAAATCACTTGCAAAAGAATATGGTTACAATAATATTTGTGTCAACTGCATTTGTCCTGGTGTAATTGATACTGACATGAACAAAAACTTATCAAAAGCAGAATTAGATGAAACAATAAAACAAATTCCAGCAGGAAAAATTGGAAAAACAAATGATATAAGTAATTTAGTTTTATTTTTAGCAGAAAGTACGGGAGACTATATAACAGGACAAATAATAACTGTTGATGGTGGATTTACTTTATGAAAAGCGCAATAAAACAAAGTCTTTCCAATTTTGAAAAAAGAACTGAAATTTATGATTTATATTGGTATTTTGCTTGTGAAAGGCAAAATATTTTTTGGAAAAAACTAAATGGTGAACAACCACCTTGGACAAACGACAAAATTTTACAAACATATAAATTTTGTAATAGTTATCGTGTTAATGATAGAGTAAGTCAATATTTAATAAAAAATGTTATATACAATGGTAAAAAGTACGAACCAAAGGATATAATTTTTAGAATTATTTTGTTTAAACTATTTAACAAAGAAACAACATGGGAAATGTTGGAAGAAAATTTTAAAGACATTAAGTTGTCAAATTTTGATGTAATAACATATTCACAAGTTTTAGAAAATGCAATAAATAAAGGAATAAAAATATATAATGATGCTTATATAAGTTGTGCAAACAAAGCATTTGGATTTGATAGAAAACACGATAACCATTTAGCTTTATTAAATAATATGTTTAATGAAGATAAGGTTTATATAAAAATCTTAAATTCAACCACTATGGAAGAAGCATTTAAAATTTTAAAAAGTTATCCTTTAATTGGTAATTTTATGGCTTATCAATTAGTAACAGATATAAATTACAGTGACATCGTAAATTGGAATGAAGATGATTTTACAGTTGCTGGTCCGGGCTCTTATAGAGGCATAAAAAAATGTTTTATAAGTACAGGCAATTTAAGTAATGAAGAAATAATAAAATATATGTACACACATCAAGATGAAGAGTTTAAAAGATTAGGTTTAAATTTTAAAAAAATAGGTGATAGAAAATTACAACTAATTGATTGTCAAAACATATTTTGTGAATTAGACAAATATTGCAGACAAAAAGTTCCTAGTTTAAAATCAAATAGAGTAAAAATAAAGAAAAAATACATACCAAAACAAGATAAAATAGAATATTTATATCCACCAAAATGGAACATAAAAATAAAAAGCACTTGACTTATCAAGTGCTTTTTTGGAGCTAATGGCGGGAATCGAACCCGCGACCTATTGATTACGAATCAATTGCTCTACCGACTGAGCCACATTAGCATATTAACAACATAATAAATGTTGTTATATACTTTTTCCACAAAACAATATCACATTTTTCGCATAATGCCAACAACTTTTCCCAAAATTTGTACATCATTTGAATAAATAGGTGAGTACATATGATTTGCAGGTTGCAACCTTACAAAATTAGGTTCTTTATAAAAAGTTTTAACAGTTGCTTCGCCATCTATCATTGCAACAACAATTTCTCCATTTTCCGCTGTATTTTGAGAACTTGCAACAACATAATCACCATTATTTATACCTAGTTCAATCATACTTTCGCCTTTAACTTTTAAAATGAAAAGATTGTGTTGCTCATTGTTTTTCACGCCAAAAAACGAACTAGAAATTGATACAAAATCTTCTATGTTTTGTTCTGCTAATATTGGTTGTCCTGCAGCGACTTGACCAACAATTGGCAGTTCTATCGTTTCTGATTTATGTTTTCCAACAACTTCAATACATCTATTTTTAGTTGATTGTTTTTTAATAAGCCCACGATTTTCTAAAATATCTAAATATACTTTTACTGAATTGCTTGATTTTAAATTTACACCTTTACAAATTTCTCTGTATGAAGGTGGAAACCCATGTTCATTTATATAACAATCTAAAAAAGATAGTATATCCAAAAGTTTTTGCTCTGATTTTTTCATTCAAATCTTCCTTTGTATATATGTTAATACAAACAAGGATAAAAGTCAAACATTTGTTCTATTTTTAATCTCTTAGTTTAACTTTATTTGCTACACTTCGTCTTATGTCTTCACTCATAGCGGCATAATGTTTTTTTGTTGTATTTACATCTTTATGTCCAAGAACTTCGGCAACTACATAAATATCGCCAGTTTCACGGTATAAATTAGTGCCATATGTACTTCGTAATTTATGGGGCGATATCTTTTTTAAAGGTGAAGCAATTAAACTGTATTTTTTAACAATATTTTCTACAGCACGAGTTGTTATTCGCTTTTTTTGAAGAGAAACAAACAGGGCAGTCTCCTTTGAATTTTCTAATAGTTTTTCTCTATTTTTCATCCAGTCTAACAAAGCATTTTTTACTTCATCTGAAAAATATAATATAACTTGATTTCCACCTTTTCTTGTAACTTTAAAAGAATTGTTATCAAAATCAACATCATTTACATTTATTCCAACGCATTCGCTAACTCTTATTCCGGTTCCTAAAAACAAACTAAGCATGGCAACATCTCTTGATTTAGTATGTTTGTTAAAAGCTTGTTGCATTTTTGTTAAATGGACAGGTGAGTCAGCTTCATTAAGCAATTTGCATACTTCATCAACTTCTAATCTAATAATATCTTTTGAATGAATCTTTGGTGTATCAACTTTTGATGCAACATCGGTTTTTAAATTATCTTGTTTAAAATTATATTTAAAGAAACTTTTTACTGACGCAATTTTTCTTGCTTTTCCTTTTTCTCCGTTATGATAAACTTTTCCATTATATTCATAATAAGAAAGATAACTCATATATTGTTCAATATCTCTTGATTTCAGACTATTTAAGTCATCAAAAGATATACTTTTAACATCTTTATTAAAGATATTTTTTGCAAGATAATCAAAAAAAATTTCAAGATCACGACTATAATTTAATCTTGTTAAAGGTGAAGTATAATTTTCAATACCAAGAAAATAATTTAAACAATAGTCAGGTAATTTTTTTTATTTTTTTCTGATTGTATCTATGCACTTTTTATTTCTTTCTAATATATAATTGCTCATATGAGTATTTTAACAGCATATAAAAAAGAAATCAAGTTTTAGCAAATATCTAAATTAAAACAATTTGATAATATGCACATTTTGTGTTATATTAAAAATATGAAAAATAATGACATTATTTTAGACAAAAATTATATTGAACAGTTTGCACAGCCTATAAACCCATTATATAGCCAAAATGTGTTTAATTATGTTTGCGAAAAATTTGATTTTGCATTAAAAGACATAATAAAAAAATCACCAGTTGTTAGTGATTATGATTTTAAAATGGTTAATGAATGCGCAACGCAAACAGAAACGCAAAGTTCGTCATTAGATATCTTTTTATCAATAAAATCTCCAAAACTTGAGATGAGTGTTTTAAAGCTTAATAAAAATTTATTCAAAAAATTTTTTAATAAATTAAAAATAGCATATTATGAAAGTAAAAGGGAAAAACAAGAAAAAAAGAGAAGGGAAAAAAATAAATTAAACGACGATAACAACAATATAATGCTTAAAAAAACAGATTTTTCATATGACAAATACAATATAAACGATTTTAAAAAAGAATTATTACAAAATCTTGTAAAATACTTTTCAAATGAAACAATTTTATATACAACAGACTATGGAATTACATTAGAAAGCAAAAGTGAACTTGGCATGACTGTAAATGTTTATATTGTTATTGAAAATGGCAAGATGTATAGAATTTTTAACTCTAGTAATTTTAAACTAACATCAATTGATTTTGGACAAAGATTTGCAAATTTTGAAGTTAAAAATTATGAAACAAATTACAATTATCAAAAAGCAGTAAGATTGTTTAATTCGTTATTTGTCAATTTAATGAATTATTCCTTAAATCAAATTTATATAGAAAGTTTGCTATATAATTGTCCAAATAAACTTTTTGAAGGTTCAACATACGAAATGTTCTTAAAAATTTTTAATTATATAACAATAGAATCAAACCTGAATTGTAAATCAATTACAAACGAAAATATAAATGTTTTAAATGATAATTTAGTAAAAATCAATATATACGATTTTAACAAATTTTTAAAAATTTTAGCAAGTTTATTATAATTTTGTGTTAAAATAAGCCTAACTATTCGCAAAAGTTGTCTTTTGCGAATAGTTTTTATAAAGAACTATTCAATTTTTTTAAACCCCTACTTTTAAAAAAGTTCCAAAACAAATGAATTTTCTTTTATTTTATTTTGTATATCTTTATAATTTGGCATTATGTTTTTAACACAATTCCAAAAGTTTTTAGAATGATTCATGTATTGAGTATGACATAATTCATGTATACAAACATAATCAATACAATCTTTACTAAGCATAATAAGTCTAAAATTAAGCCTAATGTTTTTATAATTATCGCAACTACCCCACTTTTTTCTTGCCGATATTATAGTTGTAGATTTATAACTAAAATTATAGATTTTTGCTAAATATTCTAACCTTTCACTTAAATAAACTGACTGTTTTATAAGCCATTTTTTTAACGCATTCTTTATGTTGTTTCCTCTAAATTTTAATGTTGTATCCCCTATTTTTATTAAATTTTTTGTTTGTTTAATTTCATATGAATCACCTAAAAATATAATTTTATTATAGTTATAATAAGGTTCAAACTTATTTCGCTTTTCTACAACTTTATTTACTGTTTTTTGTATCCATTCCTTTTTTTCTTCTAAAATCTTATTTATATTTTTTGTTGCAAACTTATTTGGACATAAAAAATAAATATTCCCTTTTTCATCTATTTTTATTGCTACGCTTTTTCTTCTACTTCTTTTTATAGTAATATTCATAACATTATAATACTACAATTATGGTACTATGCAAAGTGTTTTTAGGTACTATGCAAAAACATAATACCTAGAAAAACATTGACATTCAACATATTTTGGTATTATACTTTACTTAGAAGATACAATTAAGATAAAAGGAAGTTAAAAATGCCAAAAGATGAAATTCCAAGAGGTCAATTATCAAACATTATTTTGTCTACCCTGCTTGATAATGACAAATATGGGTACGAAATAATTGAAATTATAAAACAAAAAACTAATGGCAACATAACGATAAAACAACCAAGTTTATACAGTAGTTTAAGAAGAATGGAAGAACAAGGACTTATATCTTCTTATTGGAGAGATAGTGAAATTGGCGGACGAAGACATTATTACAGCATAACAGACTATGGGAAAAAATATGCTGAAAAATGGCAAACAGATTTAAGTGTGTTTTCAACTAATGATTACACGAAAGAAATAAAAACTAGTACAAATGCTAATGAAGAATCTCATCAACAAAATATAACCCAAGGCACAATTCTTCAACAAGAAAATTTATTTAACAATAAAATAGTAACAAAAGAAGATGATAAAAAAGAACCAATAGAAGAGTCTCATTCTTTTGTACAATTTGATTTATTTACTTCCCCTACTTTAATTTCGGAACCTTCTAATGAGGTTTTTGATTCTATAAAAAAATTAAGAGAATCAGCAGACAACAAGCAATCTGATGAAAAAGATGATAAAATAGAAAATCTTTCTAATTTACGCAACAAGCAAAGCGAAGAAATTAAAACTTCTTATGTGGCAGAAAATCATAATATTTATAGCAACAGTGAGATCGATGATATAAAAAAGAATTTTTTTGAACTTACAAAAAAACAAAAAAGCTTTGCTGATGCATTAAAAGACAATGAATTTACAAACGACAATAATGAAGATACAAATATTATTGATGAATTTAATATTAACAATATTCAATCTTCAAACGATTTTGATATACATACAAGCAATACTTTTGAAGAAAGTTCTTTAAATTTGGAACAAATTTTAAAAAATAAAGAAAACAATAAAAATTTAAATAGCGAACTTTCACAATATAAAAATACCAATATTGATAATAATAAAATTGATAACGATGAAAGTTTTATAGAAGAACAAAAACCAACCATATATCAAACAACAAAATTTGATAGTGAACAAAATGAAGAAAATGAAAGAGAAATATTTAACTCTTCAAGTGTTGAATTTATAGACTTAAATAATATTGATTATAATACACAAAAAACTACATATAATGAACAAGCTAAAGAAACTCCTTTTGAAACAAAAGAAAATAATAGCGATCTAGTTGAAAATAATAATGAAGAATCAATTAAAAATAGTAATCCATTACCTACCAATAAACTGGCAGGAGAAGAATTAAACCAAAGTGAAATTCCTACACCATTATCCCCTAATATAAATAAAGATGATGCTGTTCTAATTACCGACAAACCCGATTTCTCTAATATGCCAAAGGTTAAGAAAATTGCTCCTGCCCGTTTTGAAAACTATGCCAGAAATTATACTGACAGTTTAAATAAGAAAATATCTGCACATTTTCAAGAGACAGTTAAAGTAGATGATAGTTTAAATAAAGAAGAAGTTGTAAATAAAAATGAACCAACAACGAAAGAAAACCCTGAATATTATAATGACTTAAATTCACTAAAAAATTACTATAACGAATATGGATTGAAATTTGACATTTATAAAAAACAAAATAACATTCATAACTTAAATTATGTTAAGGTTAATAAAATGAATTTTATTTCGTATTTATCAATTTCAGTTTTAGCAATCATTGAAGCAATTATACTATTTTGTACATTTAGGTTATTGCAACCTAGTTGGAATTGGCTTTATTTATTACTACCAATTGTTGCAATCGGATTTACAACTTTTTATATGGTAAAATTTATAATAAATAAGAATGCAGTTACAAATAAAAGTAATGTACTTAATTATAATTTTATATATAGAATTCTTATGTGCATAATTTTTATAATGATTGTATTTTCAATAAATTTATTGTGTGGTATGTCTTTTGATGATATTTCTAATTATGTAACAACATTTATTTATCCAAGTATATTTATTTTAAATTATCCGTTATTAAGTTTTGTAAACTATATTTTATTTAAATTAAATGTTATAAATTTAAAATAAAAAAAATATGCGTGTTATCGCATATTTTTTTGTTTACTTTTATTTTGCAAATTCTGTAAATCTGCTTTCTCGAATAACATTAACTTTAATTTGACCTGGATATTCCATTTCATCTTCAACTCTTTTTGCAATATCTTTAGCCAAAAACATTGCGTCAGCATCACTTATTTCTTCAGGTTTAACAATAATTCTAACTTCCCTACCAGCTTGAACAGCATAAGATTTTTCAACACCTTTAAACGAGTTTGCAATTTCTTCTAATTTTTCAAGTCGTTTTACATAAGCGTCTAAAGTTTCTCTTCTAGCACCTGGTCTTGAACTTGATATAGCATCAGCAACTTGAACTAAAATTGCTTCTACACTATGAAATTCAACATTAAAATGATGAGCTTCAATACAGTGAATAACTTCTGGAGATTCTTTATATTTTTTTGCAAGGTCTACGCCTATTGTTACATGTGTGCCTTCAACTTCATGATCTAGGGCCTTACCAATATCATGAAGAAGTCCACCACGCTTTGCAACTTTTACATCAGCACCTATTTCAGCAGCAAGAAGTCCCGCTATATAACATGTTTCTAAACTGTGTTTTAAACAATTTTGACCATAACTTGTTCTATATTTCAATCTACCTAAAATTTTAACAAGTTCAGGATGCATTCCGTACACACCAGCTTCATCAACAGCTTGTTCACCTGCTTGTTTAATAGATTGGTCAACATCTTTTTGTACTTTTTGTACAATTTCCTCTATTCTAGTTGGATGTATTCTTCCATCTAAAATGAGTTTTTCAAGTGCAAGTCGTGCAACTTCCCTTCTTATTGGGTCAAAGCAAGAAATTGTAATTGTTTCTGGAGTATCATCAACAATTAAATCAACACCTGTTACATTTTCTATTGCTCTAATGTTTCTGCCTTCACGACCAATTATTCTTCCTTTCATCTCATCATTTGGAATAGTAACAGCACTAACTGTTGCTTCACTGGTCATATCTGTGGCACATTTTTGTATAGCTAAACTAATTATATTTTGTGCTTATTTATTTGCATCTTCTATTGCATTGTCTTCAATAGATTTTACAATTTTTGCGGCGTCTTTTCTTGCGTCTTCCACCATTGAATTTATAAGTATTTGTTTTGCATCTTCTTTTTTCAATGTGGCGACTTTTTCAAGTTCAGCTATCATATTTTGTTTAATTTGTTCTTGTTCTTCTAATAAAGAATTAACCTTGTTAAATTTTTCATCAACAATTTTCTTTTGATTGTCTAGATCTTCTTGTTTTTTATCAAGATTTAAATCTTTTTTATCAATGAAATCTTCTTTTTGAGTAAGTCTATCTTCAGTTTTTTGAAGTTCAACTCGTCTATCTTTAACTTCCTTGTCAAAATCTTGTCTTAGTTTATGAATTTCTTCTTTTGCTTCTAAAATTGCTTCTTTTTTTACCGTTTTTGCTTCCGCATATGCTTCTTCTAATATTTTAACCGCATTTGCCTTGCCTTTTGCCATTTTTTTTGTATTTATAAAATATGTTCCAAAGTATCCAACAACTAACCCTGCAATAAGGGCTCCTATACCGATAAAAACAGAGGCAATTACATTACTTGCACAAAGTGCACTAACTACATTGCTCATTTATTACCTCTTTTTTAATTTATATATTCGACTAATATATCGTAAAATTTAATTTACATAATAATTTTAATTTACTTTATACTTAATTGTCAAATATTTTTTAACATTCTATTATTTCGGTATTTTGTACTGCATTTTCAACTAATGTTTCGATATCTAATTTTGATTCTTCTTTTATTACTTTTTCAAGTTTTGGTTTAATAACAGGATTTTTTGGAAGAAATACTGTACAACAATCTTCATATGGCAAAATAGATGTTTCATATGTTCCTATTTTTCTTGAAATATTTATTATGTCTTTTTTGTCAAAAGCAATAAGTGGTCTAAATATTGGAACCTGAGTTTGAGAAAAATTTGTAACAGTTAAACTTTCCACTGTTTGACTCGCAACTTGACCAAGGTTTTCACCTGTAATTATTGCTTTGCAACCACTTTTAAGTGCAATTTTACCTGCAATCTTCATCATAATTCTACGCATTATTGTAATCATGAATTCAGGTGCACAGTGTTTGTGTATTTCTTCTTGAATTTTTGTGAAAGGACACATATACAATTTAATTCTTCCACAATATGGAGAAATTAGTTTTGCAAGAGATATAACCTTTTGTTTTGCCATTTCACTAGTATAAGGAAAGCTATGAAAATGCAAGCCTGTTATGCTCATGCCTCTTTTTGCAATCATATAACCTGCAACAGGACTATCTATTCCACCGGACAATAAAAGTAGTCCTTTCCCCGCTGTTCCAAGTGGCATACCACCTTCACATTCGATTTTGTCATGTAATATATAAGTTAAACCATTTTCTCTAATATCTACAACGATTTCCGTTTCAAAATCTTTCAGTTTTACTTTAAGTGTAGGATTGTTTTTTAAAATTAAGCCACCTAATTCCTTTTCAAAAATATTAGATTGAATTGGAAATGTTTTATCCGCTCTTGTAACTGAAACTCTAAAAGTTTTTGCTGTTATTTTTAATTTTGAAATGTATTCCTTTATTGTGTCTACATCTGTTTTAACTTCTATTGCAACTGATAATGAAACAAGCCCAAATACTTTTGTCAGTTTATTTATTATTATGGTTTCATCAATTTCATCATAATCACTTACAATATATCTGCCTGTAACCTTATAAAATTTACATTCAATACCCTTTAAACTTAGTTTTATATTTGAAATCAATACCTTTTCAAAATATCCTCTGTTTTTACCTTTCAAATACAATTCACCAAATCTAAGTAAAATTACTCTTTTCATTTCTACCTCAATTTTTCTATAAGTTCATTGTAACAATTTTTTAATATTGTTGACGCAGTTTCAATCTCTTCCATTGTATTATGTTTAGAAAAACTAACACGAATACTTCCAACAACATCTTCCGGTCGTATATTCATAGCAGAAAGTATTCGATTGCCCTTTTTCCTACTAGAACAAGCACTTCCCGTACTCACATACACGCCTTTTTGTTCGAGCATGTGAACAAGAGTTTCTCCATTTACACCTTTAAAAGTTAAACTTAATATATAAGGCGAATTTTCTTCGGTTGAGTTTATTATGCATGGCAAATCATTTAAGTTTGAAACAAAAACATCTTTTAATTTTTTTACATGTTCATAATTTTGTTTAATGTCGCCAATTTCTAAAACTGCAGTTTTTAACGCCATAATAGCAGGAACATTCTCCGTTCCCGACCTAAGATTATGTTCTTGTCCACCGCCATATTGAATAGGTTTTAAGTGTAAACCTTCTCTAATATATAAACACGCTATACCTTTTGGAGCAAACATCTTATGTCCACTTATTGTATAAAGGTCAACACCAAAATAATCTAAATTGATTTTTATTTTTGAAAATGCTTGCACACCATCAGCATGAAAAATTGCCTTTGGACATTTCTTTTTGCGTAACTCATTTATTCTCTTCAAATCATTTATAGCACCTGTTTCGTTACAAACATGAATTATTGATATTAAACTAGTGTCTTCGTCTAAGATATCTTCAAGTGCTTTGTAATCTATTTGACCATTTTGTTGAAGTGGGCAAAATTCAATTTTATAACCTCTATTTTCAAGTTCAAGTCCTACATTGTAAATTGATGGATGATCTGCCATTGAAAAAACAATTTTTTTAAAGTTGGATCTAAGTGAACCAAAAATTGCCAAGTTGTTAGCTTCTGTTGCGGAAGATGTAAATACCACATCACCACCAGAAGTTTTTAAAGCGTTTAGTATTGTTTCTTTTGCTGATTCAATGTCATTTTTCACTTTAACTGCAACATCATATATTCCTGATGGATTAAAAAATTGTTCTCTTGCATATAAATCATATGTTTTTAAAGCATTTACTGAAATTGGTGTTGTTGCTGCATTATCTAGATATATCATCTTAATTCTGCCCCAATTTTATATTTTAAATCTTTTAATATTTTATTTACAGTACCATTTATCTCATCATCAGTTAAAGTTTTATCATAACTTAGTAGTTTAAAACTAAACGCAACACTTTTTTTATTTTCACCAATATTACTATTTCTATAAATATCAAAAACCTTAGCACTATAATACAATTTACCACAAGATTTTTTAACACTTTCGAGAATTTGATCTATTGTTACTTTTTCATCACATACAATAGCTAAATCTCTATCCACAACAGGATATTTAGAAAGCATTTTAACACTGTGTGATTTTTCTTTCAAACATACAAGTTTATCAATGTTTAATTCTGCATAATATGTTTTTGTTGGCAATTCGAAATTTTTTGCAACCTTTGGATGAATTTGCCCAAAAGTTCCAATAATTTCATTATTTTGTGTGTTTATTATGTCAGCACTTATTCCTGGATGCATATAACATAGATTTGAATAGTTTAAAGTATATTTTAAATCGAATTGTCTTAATAAATTTTCTATAATTCCCTTAAATGTATAAAAATCATCATTTGAATTTATTGAAACAAAAGACATATAATTAACTTCGTTTGGAAGTTCTTTTAATGGTAGTTCTTTTGGCAAATAAACCCTACCAGCTTCAAATAGTTTAAAACTATTATTTTTTCTTGCAATATTTCTTGATGCCGTAGAGAGAATTGCATTTGCCATTGTCGTTCTTAAATAGCCTAAATCTTCACTGATTGGATTTGCAATTTTTATCATGTTAAAAAGTGGGGATTCTTTATTTATTAACAATTTTTGTTTAACATCATCACTGCAAATAGAAAAGTTTACAGTTTCATAAAAACCATAATCGCATAGTGCATACTTGAGTTTTCGTTCTAATAACAAAACTTTATCATGCTCGCCAACAGTAACAGTTGCATTATATAGTGGCAAATTGTCAAATTTATCATAAACATCGTAACCATACATTCTTATTATTTCTTCTGCAATATCAGCATCATTTTCAATATCTGTTCTGTAAACAGGAACTTCACATTGTAAAGTATCGCCGTCTATTGTGCTTTTTAGTCCTAAGTTATTTAATATGCTTAAAACTTTATCGTTTTCAACTGTTATTCCTAGAAGTTTAAAAATTCTAGACAAAGAGAAAGAAAGATTTTTATTTTGTGGTTTCTCTTTTACTGTGTCAATTATTCCACTTACAATAGTTCCTGCTTTTAATGTGTAAACTAAATTTAATGCTCTTTGCATACCAAGTTCTGGCGAGCCTATATCAACACCCTTTTCGAATCTTGCTGTTGAATCTGTTCTTACTCCGATTTTTCTGCTTGTCCTTCTTATTGAAGCGCGTTCAAAACATGCCGACTCTAAAACAGCAGTTGTTGTCGCATCGCTAACACAACTGTTTAATCCACCAATGATACCGGCAATAACAACTGGTTTATTTTCATCGCACACACAAAGCATATTCTCATCAACCTCATATGTGTTTTGATTTAAAACTTTTATGCTTTCTCCTTTTTTACCAGTTCTTACAACAATTTTTTTACCATCAAGATATTTTTGGTCAAAAGCATGCATAGGTTGACCATATTCAACTAAAACATAGTTTGTTATGTCTACTATATTGTTTATAGGTTTTATGTCAACACTAATTAATCTTGCTCTAAGCCATTTTGGAGATTTTTCTATTTTTATGTTTTTTACAGCTGTTGCCATATATCTTGGGCATAATGTTTTATCTTGAACTTCAACACTTACATAATTAGAAACATCGTCATCTTTGCATATTTCATAATTCAATGCTGGTTGTTTTAATGGTTTATTTAGAAGTGCACTTACTTCTCTTGCTATTCCAATTATGCTCATACAATCTGGTCTATTTGCAGTTACATTGATATCAAATATAACATCGTTCATTAAAAGCGCTTCGCTTATTTCTTGTCCGACTTTTGCGTCGCTATCTAAAATCATTATTCCGTCTTTAATGCCATCATAATCTGTAACTCCAAGTTCTTCTATTGAACAAAACATTCCTAGAGAATCAACACCCCTTAGTTTAGAGTTCTCAATATGAATTCCATTCGCAAGGTTTGCTCCA
>CALWEY010000019.1 GCA_944377435.1 uncultured Clostridia bacterium
ATGTGTTTAAATTTTTTTTCGCGCTTTCTAATGATTTTTTTGTCATTTCATAACAATAAATTTTTTTATAACTATCTGTGCCGTATGAATTTATAAAATCTAATGTTGTATCTCCAATATATGCACCAATATCTACAAAAACCTCATCTTGTTGTAGTTTTAATATGTCTAAATCAAAATAGTGCTTATAAATATCATTTGTAACCTTGCCTAAACTAATAAAATCAAAATTGTAATAATTGTTTAAAATTGCATACAAAATAAACTTTGATTTGTAATCTTCAAGATTTTCATAAAGCCACACAATATCACTATAATTGTTTTTAAAAATTTTTGCTTTATCTTGATATATATCAAATATACCATTTTTTATATCCATTCTTCCCCAATAGCCAAATTTATTTAAAAAATCTTCAAAAGATTTTTGAGTAACAATAGGTAAAGCCAAAAACTTTTTAACCATATTATCATATAAAAAAGTGATATCTTTTTGTGTAAATTCTTCAATAAGACTATAAAAATTATTATCAATGTAGTTCATATTTATTATATTATTCAACTAAACAAATTTGTGGCACAAAAAAACACGATTTAAATCGTGTTTTTTTGTATTTTAAAATATTAAGCAACAAATTCAACATCGTAAGCAACTCTTACAAAAAATTGTTTTACAACATCGCCAATGTCATCTAAAAAAGTATTGTGCAATATTTAAAAATTTAATGTTTATTAGGTGTAGTCAAATAACAAAAAAAGTCATTATAGCGAGGCTCGCACAATGGACACTGGCAAGAGTGTAGTTATTTACTTTAAAAATAGATTATATTTTTTTTAAAATTATTGATAAATTGAAATAACAAAAAAAAGAGCCACAAGAACAAGGCTCGGGTGGTTTGCTCACGAAGGAGTGTAGTAATCTACATAACTTTGTGAGCAAGCCACACAGTAAACGCAGTTATTGTGAGCTCTTTTTTTGTTATTTTTAGCCTTGGTAAATAATAAGACTAACAAAATACAAAACTATACAAACAGCAATTATTGAAATACATGCGATAGTTGCACGAGAAAGTCTAACATTTTTTGATTCGCCTTTGTTTTGTGCGTAATAACTTTCTTGAACATGACCTGTAAGTGCACTTGTTGCGTCATCATTAGAATTTGATTGCATTAAAATTGCTATTGTCATAATAATTGCACAAAGTGCCATTATACAAACAAGTACAATTCTAACTATTGGAAACGATGCAGCAACCCAATCTGGTGCAAGTGCTAAAACTTGTGATAATAAATTTTTCATTTTTACTCCTTAAAAACTATAAATGCTCAAAAATATAATAATTCCAGAACAAATAATAAATAACAAAACTGTTACAATTTTAATTTTTATTTTGTCACCCTTACCCATACTTTTTACAAAAGAAATAACAACTAAAATATCTAAAATTGCAAACAACCCAATGAGCGCAATTTTTAAAATAGGGTCCAATTGTGAAACAAAAGTTATTAAATTATTTATTAGTTCTTCCACAGTTACCTCACTTTTTACTTAGTTTTATGATAGCATTATAAATTACAAAAGTCAAGGTATAAAGTTGATACTGATACATTGTAATGATATTATAAAAATAAGTCAAATCATTTTTTAAAAAATAATATTTGTATTATAATGTTGCTATGAACAAAATGATTGATATAATAGAGAATTATGTAAAAAAACAATTTAAAATAGCTAATGTAACAAATCTCCAAACTCAAAATAAAATTCTCAACAGAATAAAACAACAATACATAAACAAAGATATTGATTTTAAATCTAAAATTAAATTTAAAAGAATAATATCTCTTGGTAAAAAAAGAAGTGTTGCGTATTTTGGTGATAAATTTTGTTTAGAATATTATTTAATAAAATATTTTGTGCACGATATAAAAGATATGCAAAACAAAGGCCTAGCCAATATGAAAGTACCAACGCAAAAAATTTTAAATTATTTAGAAAATGCAATAACATTTGACCATTTTACTATTATTCGATTTGATTTTAAAAATTATTACAATAATTTGTCTAGTGAATATATTTATGAAAAATTTATAAAAAATTTTAAACTATCAGATGATGAAAGGTTTTTTGTTGAACAGTATGTTAAACAAGTTCCCTATTGTTTTGCCGGTCTTAGTACAAGTAACTATTTCGCTGAAATAATGGATAGTTACATAGAAGAGCAACTTGAAATTGCATTTAATAAAATTGGGAATGCAGTATGTTTTCATTACGGAGATGATTTTAATATTTTTATAGACAAAAAATTAAATAAAGATTTTTTATTAAACTTAATTTTATCAATAATACAAAACATATTCCACGATAAAAACATTTTGTCAAATACATTTAATAAAGAAAAGATACACACTGAAGGTAATAAATTTACTCTACTAACTAATGATGATTTACCTATTACATTTAATTTCTTAGGCTATGAATATTTAATCTTTAAAAAAAATAATGGAATTGATTTTAATTATGGAGTCGTTGATTATACAATAAATAAATATAAACAAAATTTGAAAGATGTTTTAAGCGAATACAAAGATAACACAGAAGCACAAAGAATTATTATAATTATGCAAACACATAAAATATCTTATCCAAACCCTTCGCTTTTTAATGATGATAAAAATATATCACCAAGATTTAATGAACAAACAAAATGTTTAAAGTTTAAACCTAACAAATTAAACGAAAAAACGGTATATTTTTTAAAAAATGCGATTTTTGATGTTTATAAAGAATTAAATTTAAACTTGCCCTATTTTTTAAAGGACAAAAACGAAAATTGTAAGTACAACCTTTATAATAACCTTATTAAAGGCAAGTTTTTGTTTTTTAAATCAAATGGCGGTGTTAGTAAACATCAACTAATCAAAATGGCTAAACCATTTGATAAAAATAAAAACTTTGATTCTTTAAGTTATAATGAAATTGCAGTATACCTGGCAGAAAAGACAAAAATTAATTATTAAAAAACGGAACTAGATTGGTCCGTTTTTTAATATCTCATTAGCCATTGCTTTAAAACAAGATATTATCGTTGGAAATTTGATAAAAATCAAATTTGTTCCGAATATTTCTATTCTCATAGTGAGTATATTACAAAGTTATAAATATGTCAATCATAAAAAAGGCGAGATAAACTCGCCTTTTTATGTTTTATATTGATTATGTATTAAATTTTTTATGTTGTTAGTCGAATTTTTGTTCTTTAATTTTCATATCAATATAATCTTTAAATGTTTTGCAATTTGCAAAGTGTTTAATACCAGCAATTAAAATGTGATCTGGGAATTCTTTTAATCTCATTCCATCTATCCATTCTTGACTTATACCCTCTAAGAGTGTTAAATTCTTGCATTCTTTAACTTCATCTTTAACATATTTCATGTTTTCAACTTTATACATGTTGTTAAATGGAGTTGATGTTAAAATGCCACTTGCATAAACATTCATATGATATTTTGTCAAAATGTTGGTATATTCAACTTTCTTATTGACAACTTTTTTAGAAACAATAGTTACAATACTACCATCGTATTTAACAACTCTTGTTCCTATTGGACAGCCCCAAGATTCATTTGAGCAAATTGGGCAGAAGAATTGCTTGTCATAATTAAATACCGCGTGGTCTTCAACAACTTTAAGTTTTGACCCATCACTAAATGTTATAAGTGTATATTTGTCTGCAACTTCTTCTTTTTGAATCCAAAGAGGATTTGCAAAGTCAAAGCAACCTTTGTCAAAATTCCAAACAAGAAGTTTATCTTTGTAGGTTAATTTCTTTGCTTTCTTTCTTCTTAACTTTTTCTTCTTTTCATCCCAAACTATTACATATGTGTCTGTTGTAAAACAACCTAAGAATTGTATTCCATCTAAGTGATTAGTGCCAACATTATAGCCATACCCACCAATTGCAACCTTAGTATTTATACTATAACTGCCATTAAACACATAGTCATTGTCTGAAAAATCATAATTAAATACAAAATAAGTATTAGTAGATGGAGAGTAATTACCACCTAATACGATAGCATTAGCTTTTGTACCATCATGACTTCTGATATATACACCCATATCATAATTATTTAGTCCGTCATCACCTTTTCCTG
>CALWEY010000020.1 GCA_944377435.1 uncultured Clostridia bacterium
AGGTATAATTTATGTTTGCTCTACTGCTGTTGAAGGTTTAATAAAAATTGGTAGAACTAATGATTTTCAAAAAAGGATGAAACTTTTAGAAGATAATGGTTATAGAAATGTTACTGGCTTAAAAAGACAATTTGCTATTGAAGTAGATAATCACGAGGAAATAGAACAACTTTTGGATGATTTATTTGCCAAAAGTAGAGTGGGAAACACGGAATTGTTTTCACTAGATTTAAACAAAATTATTCAATTGTTATCATCTTTTGCCGGCAAACAAATTTATCCAACAAATGAAACTAAACAAGAAGTGTTTAGCAATGTAACAGAAATTATACATAGCAAAATGATACCTGACGGAGAATATTTTTTATCTAGGAAGATTAAAGAAATAAATCAAACAGTAAAAGCTCAAATGTTTGTTGAAAATGGAAATTTTGTTCTTAAAAAAGGTTCAATTATTGCACCTTATAAAGTATATAAGACTCCATCTTGGATAGCAGTGAGAAAAGATATGAAGTTAGACCATAATGGTAGTTTATTGAATGATGTTGAATGTTCTTCTCCATCAATGGCGGCAGCTTTGGTTGTAGGGCAATCTGCAAATGGTTGGACAAGTTGGAAAAATGCAAACAATCAGTTAATTGATATATATCGTCAAAACGATATTAATGAGGATTTATAAATTAAAAATCCTTAATTTATAACATTAAAGATTTAGGGAGTTTGATATGCATAATGAATTATATACGACTGAATATGATGTAGAAAATCAATTTATCAAGGTAATAACTACAAATTGGTATAAATATAACAAGATGTCTACATATGAAGAACTTGTTTTAAATTTTAGAGATAAGTTAAATTTATTAAATAAAGAAGTATTAAAAGGCAAACCTTTAACAGATAGTGAATTTAAAGAAATTCTTATTTTTCTTGATGGTAAATCAATATTTGAAACTTCACAACTATTGAGATCTGGAAAAATTGATATCGTAAAAAGAGATGGATATCCTGTTTATTTGAAACTGGTAGATAAAGATGTTGAAAAAAATTATTTTGAAGTTGCACATCAAATTAATACGACAGGAAAGTATATTGGCAGATTTGATGTAACTTTATTGATTAATGGGATCCCTTTTGTACAAATTGAACTTAAAAAACCCGGTGTTGAAATTAATCAAGCTTTTAATCAAGTATTAAGATATAAAAGAGATGGAAATTATAAAGGAATATTTAAATTTATACAATTATTCGTGATTTCGAACGAACAACATACTAGATATTTTGCAAATAATGACATAAATATTTTGAAAAGTAATTGTTTTGTGTGGTCAAACATTAAAAATGAGCCAATAAATTTACTTTATGAGTTTGAAGAAAATTTTTTATTTTGTCCTTTTTTGTATAAGGTTGTTTTCAATTATATGATAGATTCTGCGGCAGAAAGAAGATTGTATGTTATGAGACCTTATCAAATTTATGCTTTTGAAGCCTTAAAAGAAAGATGTTTAAAAAAAAATGATAATGGATATTGTTTTCATTCCACAGGTTCCGGTAAAACTTTAACATCATTTAAGTTCGCTTTTGATATGAGTTTAAATAGAAATATTGCTAAAGTATTTTTTCTGGTTGATAGAAAGGATTTGGATGACAAAACAGTTGATGATTTTAATTCATATATGTCTTCATCAGTTGATGAATTTACGAATATTAGTAAAACAGATAGTTTAATCAAAGACATAAAGAGTAATAAAAAATTAATTATTTCAACTATTAATAAAATGGCAAATGCTATTAAAGGTAAAAGAATAGATGAATTAAAAGATTACAAAGATAAAAAAATTATATTTATGTTTGATGAATGTCATAGAAGTCAAGCAGGTGAAATGAGAAAACTTATTAGTAAGTATTTTAATAATGCTTTATATTATGGATTTACTGGAACACCAATTTTTACTGAAGAAGACGAAATAACACAAAATGCAAAATTAACATCTCTTTATTTTGGAAAACCTGTTCACACTTATACGCTAAAAGAAGCAATTGGGGATAAAAATGTTTTACCACTTTGTATTGATTATGTTAAAACTATAAAAATAAAAAACGAAGAAACATTTTTAGATAAGACTGTTCAAGGGATAAATTATGATGAAGTTATGATAGATCCAAAACGTATTGCTCTTGTTTCAAAAGATGTAATAGATCACTTTGAACAAAAAACATTTGGGAGAAAATATAATGCTATTTTTGCTTGTGAATCAATTTCTTTATTAAATAAATATTATGAATACATGCTTAATAACAAAGATAATATAAAAATTGCAGCAATTTATTCATACGAAGCTAATGAAGATTGTAAAGAGGGTGATGTTAAAGAAGTTGCAAAAGATAAACTCGCAAAAATAATTGAAGAATACAATAAAAGACCTGAAAACAACTCTAATTTTAGTTTAACGAGTTATGCTGCATATGAAAGAGATGTTATTAATAATTTTAGAAATAAAAACATAGATATTCTTTTTGTTGTTGATAAGTGTTTAACAGGTATGGATTTTAGAAGATGTAGTGCATTATATTTGGATAAATCGATGAAAATGCATGGATTAATACAAGCAATATCTAGAACTATTCGTACATATGAAGAAAATAAGATTTGTGGAAATATTATATGTTATCAAACTTCTAGAAAAACAATGGATGAAGCTTTAGCACATTTTAACAATGATAAAGATGTTTATAATGATGTTACGCTAGAACCACTGGATAAACTTATTATAAAATTAAATAATGCATTTAAATCTTGTAAAGAAATTAGAAAATTAGCAAATTCAAAATCTGAAAAAGAACAACTTGAGTTCGTTAATGCGTTTAGAGAGTTAATGCATATTTATAACAAAATTACTAATTATATAGATTTTGATATAAATAAAACCGAAATGGATATGAAAACGTACAATGAACTTCAAGGGTTGTATAAAGACATTTATAATAGCATTGCTCCACATCCTGTAAAAGAGTCTGTTTTAAATGATGTTGATTTTGAGATATCATTACTTGGCAGGGTAAAAGTAAATTTTGATTATCTAGTAGAGTTATTATTAAAATATCAAAAAGAAGATAATGACAATAAACAAAAAGTAAAAAAGAAAATAAATAGGCTTTTATTAGAAATTGTTGATAAATCAAAAAGAGAATTGTTAGAAAGATTTGTCCATTCATTTATGAATGATGATATAGAAGGATTATACGACAAAGATCCAATTATTGAATATGAAAAATATATCAACAGCGAAAAAGACAAAGATATAAAAATTATAAGTAACAATTACAATGTTGATGCTAATAAATTGAAAAATTTAGTTGAAAGCTATGCATTTTATCAAGATACTACAGAATTAAATAAAGAAGTTGCTGAATTAATGAAAAATGTCACAAATGTAACATTGAAAGAAAGAATTAAGATATTAAATTCAATGCCAATAGATATTAAAAAGTTTTTTGATAAGTTTGATGAAATTACACTTTACTAAAAGAAATTTAAATAAATTTCAATAAAACTATTGACAAAAGTCAAAAGTGATGTTATGATATTTATGTAAATTTCAAAAAGGAGCTAAAAAATGGGCAGATTTAAACTATCTGAAATAGCAGATATTATTCAAGGAAATATCTTAACGAGAATTAAACCAAGTTCTCAATTTGACGAAATTGTTGAATTTGATTCAATCAGCATGCAAGAGTTAAGTTATATAGTTGGACAATCTGATATTTTAGAAAATACGACTAAAGTAAAAGTTGTAAAAAGCAAAGAAAGCTCTTGTGTTTTAACTAAACAAAAAGATATCGTTGTTGGGTTAAGTTCAAGAAAGGCTTTCGTAATAGATGAAACCCGTTCGAACAATCTTCTATTATCAAACTTTGCGCTTATTAGAATTCGTAATAAAAATATTTTAGATCCACACTATTTTTGTTGGCTTATAAATGAAGATTTACAGTTTCAAAAATATATTGACCAAAAAATGCAAGGTAGCGCTAATGTTGTTATCCTTTCAATAAATAATGTTAAGGATATTGAAATTGATTTACCAAGCATAGATAAGCAAAGGTTAATAGGAAAAATTTATG
>CALWEY010000021.1 GCA_944377435.1 uncultured Clostridia bacterium
GTTTCGTTTTTCCTTTTTGCATTGTTTTTTGTAAAAAAGATTCAAAAATTTTGCAATTTGTATCTAGTTGTGCAATTTTAGGTGGATTTTTAACCTTAGTGTATCCAGATTTTATTGGTCAAGATAAATCTATTTTTTATGATAAAACAATATCTGGACTTTTGCATCATGTCTTTTTAGTATATAACTTCATTTTAATATGTATGCTTGGAAGATATAAGCCAAGCATGAAAAATTGGAATAGTTTAGTATTAGGTCTTTGTTGTTATATGACTTATGGTATATTTAGTATTACGATAGTAGGCAATAGCGATGCGATGATAATATATAATCCTTTAATTGAAGGAACAATATTTAATTGGTCATTTACAGGCTTTTTATTTGTTATTTTATACACTATAAGCCTATTGGTTTATGAGCGAATTGCTTTTAAAAAGGAAGATAGATGGCTTGATAATTTTATATTAAAAATTAAACAAAAACATAATAAAAATATATAAAAATAACTGGTTTTAATAAAAAAATGCACATTTTTGTGCATTTTTTATTTATTTTTTTGCAATTCTTGTTGTTGCAATAGCAAGTGAACCTGGACCAATATGACATGCAACACTAAGTGATAGTGGATCAACATATGTAATTTTCATATCAGGGAAAGAACGCTGTACTTCTTGTTTAAATTTTTCTGCTTCTTCCAAGTTGTTTGTGTGTGCAATTTCCAACACCATTTCGCCATTTTTATAATATTCATTAAATGTTGTTTCTAAATCTTTTTTTATTGCATTTATCATACGAACTTTTGCTTGTCCAAAACTTAAAACTTTTGCGTAAGCATCTAATTTTCCGCCATGAATTTGCAGAATTGGTTTTATATTAAATAGTGAACCAAGTAGTGCTGCTGCGGGGGTAATACGCCCTCCTTTTTTTAGGTAGGAAAGGGTTGCTACGGTAATGTATATACTTGAATCCATTTTTGTTTGTTTTAGAAAATCTTTAATTTCTTTAGCACTTTTTCCTTGTTTTGCAAGGTTAAGTGCTTCATAAACACTTTCTTTTTGTGTTACTGATATTCTTTGATTGTTTACAACAAAAACTTTATTATTGTAATTTTTTGCAAGTGTTTTTGCTGTGTTGCATGATTCACTTAGTCCACTAGACATAGGAATGTAAACAATTTCGTCGTGTGTTTTAAGTGCTTTGTCCCAAAGTTCCGTCACATTAAAGGGTGATGGTTGAGATGTTGATATATTTGCATTACCTGTTAATTTTTTATAAAAATCTTCTTGTGAAAGAGAAACTTCTTCAAAGTACTCTTCGCCATCAATTATAAAAGGCATTGGTAAAATGTATAAATCTTCATCTTTTTCGTTTATTGATATTCCAGAATTGCTATCTGTTACTATTGCTACTTTTGACATTTTTTCTCCTTGTAAAACTATCATATTATATATTATTGCATTTTATATTTCAATCTTTTTTATTACACATATTTCTAATTTTGTGCTACAAATTTGTGCTA
This sequence comes from uncultured Clostridia bacterium, assembly GCA_944377435.1. Lineage (GTDB taxonomy): Bacteria > Bacillota > Clostridia > Christensenellales > UBA1242 > UBA5893. The sequence continues at coordinate 1,520 of CALWEY010000021.1, forward strand.
CAAAGTTGATTTACATTTCAACCGAAACAAAATTATATAATTGAACAAATATTCAACCAATAAACATTTTTGATGTTATTTGAAATTTCAGAGTCTTTAAAAAGATAAATTTTTATAGATAAGTTGTAATATTTCTCTTGTTATGTTATTCTTATATGTAAATATAAGGAGTGTTAATATGATTTTAGATGAAATAAAAAAAGCAAATGTAATGTCAATAAAAGAAAAAGATAGCGTTGCAAGAAGTATATACAGTGTTTTGTTAAATAAATTTATGCTTGAAAATATTAAAAAAAGAGAGCAAAAATTAGAGCTTACCGATGTTGACGCTGTACAAATTTTACAAAAAACAATTAAAGAGCTTTCAGAAGAATTGGAAAATTATAAAAAGGTCAACAATACAGAAGAAGTTAATAATATTTCAAAACAAATCGAAATTGTAAAAAAATATTTACCAAAAATGATGGATAGCGAAGAGATTAAAAATATTATATTGGGTCTAGATGATAAATCTATTCCTGCAGTTATGAAACACTTTAAAGCAAATTATGCAGGTAAGTGTGATATGCGATTAGTTCAAGAAGTATTAAAGAGTTTATAAAAGAGTGACTATGAAAATATATGCAATAAGCGATTTTCATCTTTGTAATAGTGGTGAAAAGCCTATGGAAATTTTTGGTGGAGATTGGACAAATTACCAGGACAAAATTAAACATGATTGGCAAAGTAAAGTTAATGATGATGATGTTGTTGTTATTTGTGGAGATATTTCTTGGGCCATGAAAATAGAAACTGCCAAAGAGGACTTAAAATATTTTGATGATTTAAAAGGATATAAAATTTTTATTCGAGGTAATCATGATTATTGGTGGCAAAGTATTTCTGCTGTTAGAAACAATTTGCCAATAAATTCTTATGCATTGCAAAATGATGCTATTAAAATAGGAAACTATATCTTTTGTGGTACAAGAGGTTGGACCGTTCCAGAAAAACAATTTGCTTCTAGTGAAGATAAAAAAATATATGATAGGGAACTAATAAGACTAAAAATGGCATTAGAAAGTGCAAAACATTTAAAAACAAGTGATGAAAAGATTATTTGTATGCTTCACTTTCCACCATATAACTCAAACAAGGAAAATAATGAAATTATAAAACTGTTACAAGAATTTAATGTCGATTTTTGTATTTTTGGACATATTCATGCGTGTTTAGGAAAATATAAGTTATATGAAAAATTATTTGGAATAAATTTTTATTTAACATCATGTGACCTATTAAAAAATAAATTGGTTGAAATTACAGAATAAAAGGAGAATAAGGTGGACAAAGGAACTATTATTTTAATTCTAAATATTTTGTTTGCACTATTTATAGTAATAGGATTTTTAGTTGGATTAAAAGGATTAAAAAAATCTGGATTAAAGTTTGTATGTTTTATTGTGGCTGTTGTAATTGCTATTTTTATAACACCTGTAATTTCTAAATCAATTATGCAAATAAAAATAACATATGACGGAAGTTTAATGAGTTTAAATGATATAATATTGTCTTATTTAAATAGTTCTGAGCAAATAGCTGAAATAACAACTGCAAGTCCAACTATGAAAGTTTTAATTCAAAATGTTCCGCTTATGGTTGGAAATGTATTTGTTTTTGTTTTACTTTCTTATATTTTAGCATTTTTATCATGGATTGTTTATTTAGTTTTAGCTTCTGTGTTTATTAAAAAAGATGAAAAAATTAAAGATGAAAAGGGAAATATTGTCAAAGTAAAAACAAAAAAATATAGGATATTAGGTGGTCTTGTTGGTGCTTTACAAGGTTTGATTTTAGTTTTTATAACCTTTTTACCATTTAGTGGAATAATTGGAATGGCTAATGACTTAACCGCACAACAAGTTCAGGCTATGACTCAAACTCAAAGTACAAGTCTTTCTCCATCGGCACAATTTATTAAAGATAATATACCAGAAAATTTACAAATTGTTTTTGATGCTTATGAGTCGTCAGCAATTGCAAAAATGAGTGGCATTTTAAATATTGATGATGCCTGCTTTAACAATGTTTCTACAATCACAGTTGATAATGTTAAAATATCGCTTAGAACCGAAGTTTTAAATATTGCAAAGGTTTATGATAATGTTGAATTTTTATTTAATGTTGATTTTTCTAGTTTAGATGCTTTAAAAGTCCTTGATTATAATAAATTAGATAATGCCATAAATTACATTTTTAATTCAAATATACTAAAAGCAACTATGCCAGAATTAGTTGATTATGGGTTTGATAAAATTCTTGATATGCAAGAAGTTAAAGATAATCAAAGTTTAACTGATCTTTTAAAATCAATTCAAAGTGAATTAAATTCAAATAATGATGTAATGAACAATTTAAAAAGTGAATTAACTTCAATTGTTGGTTCATGCAAAATTTTAGTAAACAGTGAATTGTTTGACGAAATTCCACTTGATGGAGCAGATTTTACAAATGAAAATTTACAAAATATTTTAGATATTTTAATAGCTAATGACAAAAAAGTATTTAATGATTTAATTGAACAACTATTTAATTCCAAGGCACTTAATAAAGGTGTTATATATGTCCTTAATGTTGGTGTAGAAAAAGTTGAAGATACATTAAAAGACATGACTGGTGATAAAACATTAAATATTGGTAGAATAGATTTAAACAATAATAAAATAACATTAAAAAAAGCAGAAGTTCAAAATTTATTAAGCAATGCAATAAATGTTATGGAAGATTTGGTTACTGTTGACTTTAAAGCTATTGAAAACGATTATAGGTTGTTATTTGACATGGATTTGCCAAATATTGTTAAAAATTTAGGCTCAGCTATGAATGTTGTGCAAAAAATGACAGTTTTTAATGATACAGGAATTTATGATAATATAATGACAGCACTTACTAAAACTGAGTATCAAAAATATATAGATTTTGAAATTTTGAAAAATGATAATACTTGGCTTGACGAAACAAAGATGTTAAGCGAAGTGTTAGAAAAAATTGATGAAGCAAAAATAGTAAGTTACATTGATAAGGTGGGCGATAAGTATGATGTAACTAATGAAAATGTTACAAAAATACTTAAAAATTTAACGCAAAAAACAGAAGTTAACGGACAAAATAAAACGCTAATAAGACAAATAATAGAACCACTTTATAATAGTAATGCGTGCAAAAAAATAATAGATTTTGGTTTTGAACAACTTAATTCTATTATAAATGATTTAGGGTCAAAGATTGATGGAAGTACAACTCTTGGCGAAATAAATTATGAATATTTGCATGTGGAAAGTGAAAAAGAAAACATTTTTTCTTTCATAGATAATGTAGCTTTATATGTCCAGAATTTGAATCTTGATGATGTGTTTAATGATCCGTTTAAAACAATATTAAATTCTAATTTGGTTCAACTTGGCAGTTGCATGGACTTTTTGAAAAATTCACTTTTGTTCGCTGATAAGCAAGTTGACGGTGTTACCGTTGACGGAATTTATACAAATTTTGTAGATGCTTTATTAAATACTGAATTTTCAAAATATGTAAACTTTGCTTGCTTTAAAGAAGATACTTTCTCATATAATAATGAATTTTCAAAAATCACACCAATTGTTGATGAACTTTTAAACAAACAAATTGTTGATGAAACAGAAAGTTTACCTTTAATTGAATATATTATTAAAATTGGTGATGATCAAAATGGTTGGAAAATTATTTTTGAACAAATAGATAATAAAGATTTAACCAATATATTTGAACCACTTATGAAGAGTAAAATTTTTGAACCAATTGGTGTTATGGTTGTAAATAAAATCAATGAACAAATAAAACAAGTTGTAGGAGAATATGGTGATGTTATAACATCTGTTATAAGCAGTTTAGACAGTGATGAGATAGCACAGGTAGTTGATGTTTTAGGCGCTGTTAGTGATGTTATTACAGATATTACTGATCCAGACTTTACTATTGAAGATATGGCAACAGGTGAAAATGCTGAAAATCTTGCAAATCTTCTTAACAAACTTCAAGATAATGCAAATAACGAAGGTGTATTTAAACAATCGTACGACGCAATGCTGGAGTTTATTGAAAATGATGAAAAAATTGGTCCACAAGTAACAAATTTAATTAACGAATATCCACAAGGACAAATTGATTGGTTAGATTTGTTATCAAAACTACCTAAAAACGAAGGATAAAATGGAATTTGTACACAAACCTATAATGTTAAAAGAAATATTATCGGGGCTAGACATTAACCCCGATGGTATTTATCTTGATTGCACGATTGGTGGTGCTGGACATTCAAGAGAAATTGTAAAAAAACTTAGTAATAAAGGTTTACTTATTGGTGTAGATAAAGACCAAGATGCTATTGCTGTTTGTAAAGAAAGATTAAAAGACTATAAAAATGTTATTCTTGTTAAGTCTGATTTCAAAAATATTGAAAATGTATTAAATGATTTAAATATAGAAAGTTTAGACGGGGTTTTAATAGATTTAGGCGTAAGTTCGTATCAATTGGACAACAAGGAAAGAGGATTTAGTTTTAGATTTGACTCTAAACTAGATATGCGAATGGACCAATCTCAAGAACTTTCTGCATACGAAGTAGTAAACACTTATTCGCAATCTCATTTGGCAAGAATACTAAAAGAATACGGCGAAGAAGAATACGCAAGCAGTATTGCAAAAAATATTGTGCAAAATAGGCCAATAAAAACGACAAAAGAACTGGCATCTATAATTGAAAAAAGCATGCCAACAAAAGTTGTTTACAAACGAAACGGAGCACACAAAAAAACATTTCAAGCAATTAGAATAGAAGTAAATAAAGAATTAGATTTGCTTTTTGAAACTATTAACTATTTAATAACAAAATTAAAAAGTGGTGGTAAAATGGCAGTTTTAACATTTCATTCTCTTGAAGATAGAATTGTTAAAAATGCTTTTAAAATAAACTCCACAGATTGCTTGTGTCCGCCAAAAACTCCAATTTGTATTTGTGGACATAAAAAAACAATAAATTTAGTAAATAAAAAACCAATTATGGCAAGTTTAGAAGAGCAAAAAGAAAATCCAAGGTCAACATCTGCAAAATTAAGAATAATTGAAAAAATATAATTTTTGCATGTAAAAATGTTTTGTTTTGTAAGCATTGCAAAAACTTGGGAAATGTGATAAAGTACTTGTAATAAATTTACAAAAGAAGGAGTAATTATATTATGGGACAAGATAACCAGAAATTGCAAAAAATAAGAGATTATGCAAGAACGGCAGTTTTAGAAAAAGAAGATAGTTCACAAACAGAAATTCAAGATAACATAACTCATGATATTGCTGCTAAAAAATTAAATCTTTTCTCAAAAGATGTTTTGCAAGATACAGAAATCGTGGAACCTGAAAAAAAACAGGAAATAAAGCCTAAAAGTTATGTTGCTCCTAAATATAGCATTAACACGCTAGTTAATAAACAAGTTGAAAATCAAGAAAAAAATTTAAATGATGTTCAACAAGAACAAAAAAGAGAAGAAGCAAAAGAAGAGACAAAAGAAGAAATACAAGACAATAATGACGAAATTGAAGAGAAAGTTGAAACGCTATACAATTCAAGTTTAACTTTAAAGCAAACTGGTGAAGAAGTTATAGAAAAAGAATTAAATACATATTCAAAAAAATCAAATAATTATAAATTTAGGTTTAATTTATTGACAAGTGTTTTTTGTTGTCTATTGGCAATTTTAGGTGGTTGGGTTATTGGAAATACAATTGAAATTGCATCAACAAGCTCTCAAATTGTTTCAGAAGTTAGCAAAGGTGAAGAATATCAAGTAAATATCATTGAATATTTAACAAAAATTGGAAAACTTGATGATAATGTCAACCAAACACCACCAAATCCAGAAGATGGTTCGCTATTACCAATAGATGAAATTATACCAATAACACCACAGCCACTTGAAGATACTACTGCATACGAACAAGAAAGTAATTGGTTTGATAAAATTTGCAATTGGTTAAAAAATTTATTTGGAGGCTAATATTTTGACTGATAATGAGTTTTCATTACATTCATTACGAAAGAGGATATCTGCATTTATACTTGCGATATCCTTTCTTTTTTTTGCACTTATTGCAAGGCTTGCTTATGTTCAAATTTTTAATAGTGGTTTTCTACAATTAAAAGCGTATAATCAATGGACAAGAGATTTAAAAATAACAGCTGAAAGGGGAAAAATTTATGATTCAAACGGTGCCACTTTAGCAGTATCTTTTACAACATATGACATTTATGTAAGGGGAAGAGAAGTTAAAGATGCAACAAAGGTTGCAAGTGTACTTAGTAAAAAACTAAATATGGACTATAATATTTTATATGACAAGGTAAATATTAAAACAGTTTCCGAAGTTTTAATTAAATTACAAGTTGATTCAAACACTGCAAAAGAAATTGTTAAAGAAGATTTAAGTGGTGTGTTTTTATCTGAAAGCATAAAAAGATATTATCCGTATGGAGATTTATTAACTCAAATTTTAGGATTTACCACAATCGACAATGTAGGGCAAGCAGGAATTGAAGCATATTTTAATGAGATATTATCAGGCGAAAATGGTTACTTTTTGGTTCAAAGTGACTTGCAAGGTAAAGAAATAGAAAACTCGCTTAGAACATATGTTGACCCTGTTGCGGGTGACAATATTTATTTAACGATTGATGTGAATATTCAAAAAATTGTTGAACAAACGCTTGAAAAAATAATGTTGGAACAAAAATGCAAATCTGCATCATGCATAATTATGAACGCAAAAACAGGAGAAATTGTTGCAAGTTCTTCAAAACCAAGTTTTAATTTAAACGATATCCCGAGAGATGATGCAAGTTTGCTTATGGAAATGACAAAGAATAAAATTGTTGTAGATGTTTATGAACCCGGTTCCACATTTAAAATTTTAACAATGTCTTCAGCTATAGAAAGTGGAAACGCTAAACTTGATGACCATTTTTATTGTAGTGGATATAGTGTTGTTGATGGTCAAAAAATTAAATGCTGGAAGACAACAGGACATGGCTCACAAGATTTAACAACCGGACTTGTAAATTCTTGTAACTGTGTGTTTATGGCATTGTCACAAAGAATGGGAACGCAAACTTTTTATAATTATTTAAAAAACTTTGGTCTTGGCAGTAAAACAGGAATAGAAATTGCATCAGAGAGCAGTGGAATACTAATGAATGAGCAAAGTGTAAAAAATGTTGATTTGGCAAGAATTGGATTCGGTCAAGCAATTGCAGTTACTCCGCTTCAACTTGTAACGGCAGTGTGTGCGGCAGTTAATGGTGGCACTTTATATACTCCAACAATAATAAAAAAGACAACATCAAGTGATGATATTGTTAAAACATTTGCCACACAAAACGCTAAAAGGCAAGTAATATCACCTAACACTTCACAAATAATAAATGAAATGTTAAAAAAGGTTGTTAATAAAACGGAAGAATACAGTTTTGTTGAAGGTTATGATGTGGGTGGGAAAACCGGAACTGCACAAAAATATGAAAATGGAGCAATTGCAAGAGGCAAATATATATCTAGTTTTATAGGAACCTATCCAGCAAGTAATCCGGACTATGTAATGCTTCTATTGGTTGACGAACCGGGTGCTGGTGCATATTATGGTAGTGTTGTTGCTTCACCATACGCAAAAGAAATTTTCTCTAAGATGTTTGAACACTTAAATATTAAGCCAATAAAACAAGTAGAAGCAAAATATTTTGAAATGCCTGATTTGGTTAACATGTCATTGTTAAATGCATGCACCACACTAAATTCAATGGGGGTTAGTTACGAAGTAGACGGTGAAGGTGGAACTATTATAAAGCAACTTCCACCAGCAGGAACAACTGTAAACTTTAATGATACTGTTGTGATTATAACTGATTAAAAGAAATGTATGTAATATTTTTATAACAAAATTTTAAAAAAATAAAGGAAATACCTTTTTAGTGTCGAATAATGTAGTTGTATTCGATTTTAAAAGAGGTATTTTTCTTTTGAATAAAGGCTTTGATGAAACTTGGCTAGAACAATTAAAGGCGAAAAACGATATTATTTCGGTAATGTCGCGATATTTTTCGTTGCAACAAAAAGGCAAAAATTATTGGGCTTGTTGTCCTTTTCATCACGAAAAAACGCCATCTTTTTGTGTAAACGGTTACGAACAGTTTTATCATTGTTTTGGCTGTAAAGAACATGGGGATGTTATTACTTTTATTCAAAAAATGGAAAGTTGCGACTTTATGACGGCTGTTGAAATTTTGGCAAAAAATGCAAACATGGAAATTCCATCTTTTTACATGGACGACAGCATAAAAGAAAAGAAAAAATCAAAAGATACAATACTTAAAATTTTAGATATAGCATCTAAACACTACGAAGAAAATTTATATAAAAAAACAAGTGTGAAAGCTCAAGACTATGTTAAAAAGAGAAAACTAACAAAAAAAGAGTTGGACAAGTTTCATATTGGCTATTCTACCGATTGGACTGAAATGCTTACATATTTAAAATCAAAAGGTTTCAAAGAAGAAGAAATGGTTTTAGCAGGCATAGCAAATCATAAAGATGGTAGATACTACGATACAATGGGAGAGAGATTGATTTTCCCAATCTATAATATTCATGATGAGTGTATAGGTTTTAGTGCCAGAAGTTTAGTTCCTACCGATTACGCAAAGTATAAAAATTCTGCTAATAATTTGGTGTTCGACAAAAGCAAAAATTTATATGGAATTAATATTGTTAGAAAATTAAAACAAGAACAAAATATAAATTACATTATTATTGTAGAAGGGCAAATGGATGTTATTGCATTAAATCAAGCTGGATTTTGCAACTGTGTTGCATGTCTGGGAACTGCACTAACACCACTCCATGCAAGAATGATAAAAAACATATGTAATAATGTTATAGTGTCGCTAGACGGAGATTTTGCTGGTCAAAAGGCTACAATACGAACAATAGACACATTAGTTAGCGAAGGACTAAATGTAAGGGCAATAAAAATTCCCGAAAATTTAGACCCAGATGAATACATAAAAAAATATGGCAAACAAGAGTATCAAAAACTTCTAGATAACGCAGTCGATTTTGTTGAGTTTAAAATTATGAATAAATTGGAACAATTTGACTTAAACAAAGTAGATGAAAAAGCAAAATTTGTAAAAAGTGCCATAGATATTGTAAATGAGTTGAATACAAATAGCGAAAAACAGGTATATTTAGATGTAATAAAAAAATTATCAGGCGTTCCAACAGATGTTTTAAGACGAGATTTAATTGATAAAAAAGAAGAAAATTTAAATCAACAACAACAGTCTGTTGTATATACTGAAGATGCCGAAATAAAGTCAATTAAATTTATTTTAGCGAGTTTGTGTTACAAGAAGGATTATGCAAATTTTGATTTTGATTTAAAAAAATATCTAGTAAATCCATCATATATAAAGTTGTATGAAACATTAAAAGAATATAATGATAAAAATGAAAAGTTTTTAATTAGTTATATATATGATTTATTTGATGTTGATAATGAACCAAATATAAAGGACATAATAAATTATAATTTTGAACTTATTGACAATGCAAAAATTTATTATAACGAATGTATATGGAAAGTAAGAGAAAATTATTTAAAAAGTATGATAAAAAATCTTAGTGAACAAAGCATGAAAATTGATGACACTCAAAAACGACTGGACACACTTAAACAAATTGGCGAGTTGCAGAAAAAACTAAGGAATAAAATTTTGGAGGATTAGATTTTGAGAGACAAAATAGAACAAGAATTAAAAAAATTATTAGAGATTGGAACAAAGAAAGGTTCTTTAAATGAAGAAGATATAATGTTCCGTCTTTTAAAGTACGAAGCATCAGCAGAGGAGATAGAGCAAGTTACTCAAGCAATAGAGAAGGCGAATATAAAAATAATAAAAGCTGAAAATCCAGATATCGAAAAGGAAGATTTTAGTGAATTAGTTTCGCAAGTTAGTGTTGATGATCCTGTTAAAATGTATTTAAAAGACATTGGAAAAGTTCCACTTCTTTCATGCGATGAAGAAATTGAACTTGCAAAAAGAATGTTAAACGGCGATGAATATGCAAAGGCAAAACTTTCCGAAGCCAATTTAAGACTTGTTGTAAGCATAGCAAAAAGATATGCAGGCAGGACAAGCATGCAATTTTTGGATTTAATTCAGGAAGGCAACATTGGACTTCTTAAGGCAGTAGAAAAATTTGATCATACAAAAGGTTTTAGATTTTCAACATATGCAACTTGGTGGATAAGACAATCTATAACTCGTGCAATGGCAGATCAGGCTAGAACAATTAGAATACCTGTACACATGGTTGAAACAATTCATAAATTAACAAGAGTAAAACGCCAACTTATTCAAGACCTTGGAAGAGATCCAACAAGTGAAGAAATTGCAAAAGCGATGGATATTCCAGAAGAAAAAGTTGCAGAAATTCAAAAAATTGCACAAGAGCCAATTTCACTAGATAATCCTGTTGGTGAAGAGGAAGACAGTAAAATGGCAGATTTTATTGAAGACGAATCAGTAAAATCACCTGTTGAAGTTGCAACGCAAAATTTGTTAAGAGAACAGCTTTTAGGTGTTATTGAAACACTTACGCCAAGAGAACAAAAGGTAATAAGATTAAGATACGGACTAGACGATTCACACCCAAGAACACTCGAAGAAGTTGGAAAAGAATTTAATGTAACAAGAGAAAGAATTAGACAAATTGAAGCAAAAGCTTTAAGAAAATTAAGAAATCCAAATAGAAGTAAAAAACTTGTTGACTTTATGGAATAAAAGCAATTATTCTTATTATTAGGAGAGCTCATGAAAATAGAAAAAATTTTGGAATATCAAAAAAAAGATTTTGATATAATAAAACTAGAACGACAACTAGAAAACAACGAAGATAAAAAAATATATCAAAGTATGATAGGTGTTGTTAAAGATGCACAAAATAAATCAACATCGTTAGATAAAGAAGCAAATGCTTTAATTCAAGAATATAATAATCTTGAAAAAACATACAACGATAATTTAAAGTCATGTGGTGTTGTTTTAAACACTAAATTAGACAAAATAAGCGAAGATGATTTAACAAATGTTAACAATGTTGCAAGTGATTTAATTAACAATATGTCAATATTAGAGAAAAAGTTAATGTATCTTGCAGAAAGAGTAAATGCAATTTTAAGTGAATTTGAAAACACTAAAAAGAGATATAATGTTGCAAAACAAAAATACTCTGCACACAAAGCCGCATACGAGAAAAAACAAAGTGAACTTATGCCAGAGATAGAAAAGAAAAGACAAGAAATTAAAAAACTTGAAAGCGGAATAGACCCTGTTTATCTTGCTAAATATAAACAAAGAAGGGCAGACAAAATTTATCCTGTTTTGGTTCCACTATTAGATAAAACATGTGGTGGTTGCAGAATGGAATTGCCATCTGCGAGTTTGCAAAAATTAAAAGAAAATGGATTTTTAGAGTGCGAACATTGTAGAAGGATAATCTATTTTGAATAAATAAAAATGTGATTTAGTTTTATAAAGTAAAACTTAAATCACATTTTTTTATTTTTTAGTTTGTTTAAATTTTGCTATTTCGTTTGTTGCCAGAAAATCACATCGGTTGTTATATTCATTGTCTGCATGACCTTTAACTTTATTCCAAGTAATTTTGTGAATTTGCATAAGATCTAAAAGTGCTTGCCAAAGGTCAACATTTTTTACTGACTTTTTGTTTGATGTTCGCCAATTATTTAACTGCCATGATTCCAGCCACTTCTCTTTAAATGCATTAACAACATATGCAGAATCAGAATAAACATTTACATTGCAAGGTTCTTTTAGCGCTTGCAAACCTTTTATAACAGCCATAAGTTCCATTCTATTGTTTGTGGTGTTTTCTTCGTATCCCGAAAATTCTTTTTTATTATTTTTGTATTCTAAAATGCAACCCCAACCACCAATTCCTGGGTTGCCCGAACAAGCTCCGTCTGTATAAAGAATTATATTTTTCATAATTTAATTATGTAATAAATTTAATATTAAGTCAACACAATAAAAAAAATATAAAAAATAAAAAACCCTTTTTTTAGGGTTTTTTATATTAAAATATAGTTACAATCATTCCTACCATAATCAAACACAAAGCAACAGCAAGAAGTATTAAGTACAAAGGATCTTTACTGCTTACAGTATCTGTTTTTCTTGCGACTTTTGTTATGTTTTTTGCAAGTATCGAAAGTGCAAAACCTAGCATGGCAAGGATTATACCAACTAGTTTATTTGGTGTAGATAAAAACTCAACTAATGTGGCTTCTAAAAGTAATGTCAACATATATCCTCCTAAAACTATAATAAGTATAACACTTACAAAATAAAATTTCAATATAAAAATAATAAATAATATAATAATTTTGTTTTGATTGGTTAGATGTTTATAAGTAAATATTGATATTTAAGTAATACATTATTTTAAATGGATATTAAAAAAGTATTTTAACAAATTAGTAATTTACAGAATAGTATATTTCTAGTAAGGAGGAATAAATGAAAAAAATAGGCGTTCTTTTAATTGCTTTTATGCTTATGTTAACTTTTACGCTCTATGGTTGTGGCGATGATGGTAAAGATACATTAAAAACAATTAAAGTAAATGAAGTAACACATAGTATTTTTTATGCACCACTATATGTTGCAATAAACAAAGGTTTTTTTGAACAAGAAGGATTAAAAATTGAACTTACAAACGGTGGTGGTGCCGATAAATCTATGACAGCACTACTTTCTGGCGATGCTGATATTGGTCTTATGGGACCAGAAGCAGCAATTTATGTAACAACTGGTGGGGCGCAAGATAAACCTGTTATATTTGGTCAACTTACAAAAAGAGACGGATCTTTTATTGTTTCTAAAACGCCATATGACAACTTTACATTAAATGATTTAGCAGGGAAAGAAATTATTGGTGGACGAAAAGGTGGAGTTCCTGCAATGACACTTGAATATGCAATAAAACAAGCGGGACTTACTATTGGTACAGAGCAAAATCAAGTTAATTTAAGAACAGATGTGGCTTTTGATCTTACTGCTAGCGTATTTGATTCAACAGATGCTGATTTTTGTACTCTTTTTGAACCAACAGCAAGCGAACTATGTGAAGAGAAAGGCTACCATATTGTAGCTTCTGTAGGTGAACTTAGTGGTGAAGTTCCATATACTGCGTTTATGGCAAAAAAAGGATATATTGAAGAAAACGCACAAGATGTTGAAAGATTTTTAAGAGCAGTATATAGGGGATATAGATTTTTATTAAAGGCAAGTATTGAAGAAATTGCAGAAAGTTTAAAGCCATCATTTCAAGGATTTTCTGATGAGAATATAGTTACTTCAATTCAAAGTTATATTCGTTGTGATGCATGGGTAGATAATCCAGCAATGACCCAAACTGCTTTTGATAGACTTCAAGATATAATAATATCAGCAGGCGAACTAGATGAAAAAGTAAAATTTAGCGATGTTGTAGACAATACAATAGCAAATAAAGTAGTTGAATATTTTATATAAATTAAAAACATCTAAAAAATACAGCAAACATGCTGTATTTTTTTAACATTTTTTTCTTATTGTTAGTACAATGATTTGAGGAGGAAAAAGTGAAAAAATGGACAATTATTTACAATTAAAAGATGTTTCACTTTCATACCATACAAAAGAAAAAGAAGTGCTTGCATTAGACAATATCACTTTTTCGGTAAAAAAAAATGAATATTTGTCTATTGTTGGTCCTAGTGGTTGTGGAAAAACAACAATTCTTTCACTAATTGCGGGACTATTAAAGCCAAGTAGTGGTGAAGTTTTATTAGAAAATAAACCAATAGAGCACAACACCACAATAGGTTACATGTTTCAAAGAGATCATCTTTTTGAATGGAGAACAATATATAAAAATGTTATTTTAGGCTTGGAACTAAATGGAAAATCAAAAGACAAAGAAAGCATAGAAAGGGTTGATGATTTATTAAAAAAATATGGATTGTACGATTTTAAAAACAGTTATCCATATCAACTTTCTGGGGGAATGCGTCAGCGTGCTGCACTGATAAGAACGCTTGCACTTCAACCAAAAATTTTGCTTTTAGATGAACCATTTTCTGCACTAGATTATCAAACAAAGTTAAGCGTGTGCGATGATGTTCATCAAATAATTACAAATGAAAAGCAAACGGTTATTGCTGTTACACACGACATAAGTGAGGCCATTTCAATGTCTGACAGAATTGTTGTGCTAACAAACAGACCTTCAAAAGTAAAATATATTCAAGATATTAAATTGCAAGATATAAAAACTCCATTAAAACGCAGGGAGAGTACTATGTTTCCTAAATACTTCGATTTAATATGGAAGGAGTTATCAAATGAAAAAAAAGAGGAAGTTAAATAACTATTCGCTTGAACATAAAAAATATTTAAAAAAGATAAAAGTAGACAAAACCACAACACTAATTGCTCAAATACTAATTTTTTGTGCAATTATTGGACTTTGGGAATTACTTACAGCAACAAAAGTATTAGATCCATTTTTCCTTAGTTCTCCTTCTCGAATTTTTTCTACACTTGTTGATACATTTGCAAATGGCAATATGCTTTATCATATCGGCATAACACTTTATGAAACAATTGTTGGTTTCATTTTAGCAACAGCTTTGGGTACACTTATTGCAATACTTCTTTGGTGGAGCAATAAATTAAGAAATATTTTAGACCCTTATATTGTTGTATTAAATGCTTTGCCTAAAATCGCACTAGGACCTGTTATAATTATTTGGGTCGGTGCTGGAACACCTGACATAATAACAATGTGTATTTTAATTTGTATTGTAATTACAACACTAAGTATGCTTTCATCATTTTTATCTTGTGATAAAGATAAAATTGCGCTTATGAAATCTATGGGGGCAAACAAGTTCCAAATTTTGTTTAAACTGATACTTCCAAACTCTTTTGGTGAATTTGTATCCGTTTTAAAAATAAATGTGGGAATGAGCTGGGTAGGTACAATAATGGGAGAATATTTAGTTAGTAAAGCAGGGCTTGGCTATCTAATTGTTTATGGTGGTCAAGTGTTTAAACTAGATTTAGTTATGGCGTCTACTGTTGTTTTGTGCTTCTTGGCTTGCCTTATGTATATTTTGGTTGGAATTTTGGAACGAAAAGTTAAAAGGCATTAAGTAAAAAATTAAATAAAAACCAAATATTCCAATAATAGGGTACAAATATATTACAAAATAATCGAATGAAATAAATGATAATATTGCGCAAATAATTGTAGGAACAATAACATTAAAAATTTTATGTTTAAAATTAAAAAAAGATTTTAGTGTTAAAAGTGTAGAAATTAAAGTTGTAAAAATTGCAAATTGTAAGACAATTAAATATAAAATATATAAAACATTATATTTTTGTGATAAGTATAACAATGGCATGCTTGAAGTAAGATAGTCGGTGTTTCCTAATTCAATGTATATTACAAATGCCATTATAAAACATAAAATAATAGAAGTTATTAAACTTATTTGTTTGCATTTTTTTGATTTAAGACCATAACTAGATTTTGCAATAACAAAGTAAGAAAGAAATACATTTCTGCAAACATAAGTTAAAACATTGTATGGAAGTAAAATAATATTTGAAAGAAGCATATTTGATGGTTGTTTAATATTTACAAAACATACAACAATCATTAAAATTAAAATAATTGGAACAATAATCGTGCATAAGTTTTTTATAAAAGAAATGTCTTTGTAAATTGCTATGCACGATATTATTATTATAAAAATTATAGTTAAAATGTGCATAAAAGAATACATTTTTATATTAAATGCAGTTAGAATTGCACTAATCATAGTTGATGATAAAATAATAAAAGAAATAAAGGTAAATATTTTTATTATTTTATTATTTTTTTTAAATATAATTAAATTTAATTCATCTACATTATTTAATTTATTTACGGAGCCTATAAGTAAGAGTTTGTTTATTAAATAATATAATAAAAAACAAATAGGAATAATAAAAATAAAAGAATAATATCCAAAAATACTAAAAAAAGAACTAATTTCTTTTCCAGACACAAATCCAGCACCTATAATTGTGCCAATAATAAGTAGTACAATTTTTATTTGTTTCATATTATATATTTATTATTAAAAAATTTTTTTATAATAAAAAGTTGCATTTTATATAAAATATAAGTATGAATTCAAAAATAGTTTGTATAGTTTTTTTGATTATGTTTTGTTCTATGTGTATAGCAAGTGTTTTGCCATATCCTAATTTTTATAGTTCAAACTACATATTTGCCAATGATCAACAAATTATAAATGATAAACAAGAAGATGAAACAACAAATGTTACTTCGCCATATGAAAATATTGAAGTATTATCATATGACTGGTTTGATTTTATGGACAAGCATTTTACAAAATATGTTACTGTTAGGGTAATTGATATAAAATCACAAAGAGAGTATTTTGTTCAAAGGCTAGGTGGATATAATCATGCTGATGTACAAACAATAGATTACGAAAACACAAAAATATTTAAAGAAATTTATGGTGGAGAATGGTCATGGGTTAGGCGTCCTGTTTGGGTTGAAATAGATGGACAATTCTTTGCTGGTTCCACAAATGGTATGCCACATGGTTTTTCACTTATAGACAATGGTGAAGGTGGGCATACATGTATACATTTTTTAAACAGTAAAACTCATGGAACAAAAAGAGTTGATGAGGCGCATCAAGAATGTGTGAGTTACGCATCACAAAATAAGGCACTCTTAATTGAGTACCTTAAAAATCAAGCATTAAAGAAATAGTTACGCAATATCTCTGCGTTTAAATATAAAATGCGAGATTATATTAAACAGAACTATACAAGAGCCTATAACTATTGCGCTTGTTATAAAGTTTGCATCAGGAAGAATATTCATGCTTAAAAATCCTGTCTTGCTGTTT
>CALWEY010000022.1 GCA_944377435.1 uncultured Clostridia bacterium
TATTTAAAAGGTGTAATTTAATTATGGATAATCATAAACATAGACAAAGAAAAGATAGTTTAAATGAAGATGTGTATATTTTAAGTGGCAAACTTTTTTGTGGTTATTGTGGATACCCAATGGTAGCAGAAACGGGAACAAGCAAAACAGGTGCAGTTCATAGATATTACAAATGTTCAGGCAAGAAAAAGAAAATCACAAAATGCGATAAACATAATGTGAAAAAAGATACAATAGAAGATTTTGTTTTTGAAAAGACAAAAAAATATGTTCTTGAGCCTAAAGTAATTGATAGTATTGCCGATGTTGTTGTAAATAGATTCAATAGTGAATTATCTAATAACGCAGTTTTAACAAAAATACAAGAAGAATTAAAAGAAAAGAATAGAGCAATAGACTCTATTCTAAACGCAATGGAAAAAGGTATAATAACAAATTCAACACAAGAAAGACTTATGAAACTTGAAAATGAAAAAGCAATACTAGAAGATAAAGTTGAGTATGAACAAACTCATCAAATAAAACCACTTGAAAAAGAGCAAATAGTAAATTTTTTAAAAGTATATGCAAGAAAACGATTTGATAACAAAACAGATAAAAACGAGTTTTTTAATAATTTTATTTTAAAAGTGTTACTTTATGATGACAAAATTACAATAGTTTACAACACAAGTCTTAATCCAGCCGAAGAAATATATAACCGTCCAAATGATAATGATGATGACAATAATAATGACAATGGAACGAAAATTTATAAGAAAGAATTAGAAATCTCTGATGAAGAAAATAAAAAATTGCCGTTTGAGTTCAAACGACAATTGTTTGGCGGAGAAGGAGGGATTTGAACCCTCGCGCCCTTTTACAAGCCTACTCCCTTAGCAGGGGAGCCCCTTCGACCTCTTGGGTACTTCTCCATGTAAATATTAAGTTGTTTTTTTACTTTTCTTTGGTGGAGCGGCCCTGTTAACTTAGCAGTGGGGCGACGCATTAAGAAAGGTTTTTATAAATTTTTATACATAGATATTGCTGATAACAGCATAAAAATAGTAGCATAATACTAGTTTTGTGTCAATGTTTTTTGCTAATTTATATATTTATTTTTTTGTCAATATTGACAAAACATTGCCTTTATTGTATATTATTAGTAATAAGATTTGAGTTTTAGGAGGTGGTTTATGTCGTTAGGTATGATTTTTGCAATTTTGCTTATAAGCATGTTAGTTTTTTCTCCTTTTGTTATTTTATTCTATCCAACTGTTCAAAAGAAAATCAATTGGAAAAATAAAGATAAGGAATAAAATGTATAAAACAGAAATTTTAAATCGAACAACCAATATTAAGGTTAGGGCACAAAAGATAGAAGAAAGAGCAAATTTAATGGAAAAAGAAGGATTTGATCTTATAAGTGTTTTGGCTACACCTAATTTTGGGGCTATTATGATTTTTAAAAAACGGGAAAATAGAATAATTAAATTATAAAAAATGCACCATTTTGGTGCATTTTTTATAATAATTGTTATGCTGTTAAACTTTCTCTATATTCATTGATTGCGTTTTGGATATCTTCTTTATTGTTTCTAAAATATTCTTTGTGTTGTTCTATTAACTGTTTACAATTTTGTTTGTGTTGTTGTAGTTGTTTGCGAGCTTGATTGTATATTTCTTCACTTTTTTCTTTTAATTCATCTATTTTATCTTGAATATATTTGTTAAACTCATCAACTCTTTTATTATATTCTGTTTTTATTGTATCAAGTTGTTTTTGTAATTCTTGTTTTATTTCGTCAGCAATGTTGCTGTTTTCAATTTGTTCCATGAGACTATCAATTCTGTCTTCTAATGCTACCATATCACTAAAAGCGTTGTCTTTTAAGTCTTGAATAAATGTGATGAGTTCATTTTGAAAACAAAGAGCAATATCCTTTATATCTTTTGAAGTTTCATTGTAAAGTTCTAATAATTCTTGATTTGTTTTGTCTATAGTATCTTTTGCTTGGATACCAATTTTTTGTATTGCGTCATTAACATTGTTTGTTATATTTACAACAGCACCAGCAATAACACCATTTTCGTCAAAATAGTAATTTATTTTTTCAATAATTTTGTCTTTTAATTGAGTTAATTCTTCAGGGGTCTCACAAAAGATTGTAACATCTACTCTTGTTCCTGATGTGGATATCTCAATAAAACCTGCTTCAGTAGATAGTTTTACAAAAAGTTGTGCTGCCTGTTCTGCTGATTTACCATTAAAATTTGTGTCTTTAAGTAATGTTTGCGCATCGTCATTGAGGTAATTAACTGCCATAACTTTATTATTTTGGTCTAATAGGAATTGTACATTAGGGTTGACATTCAATTCCATAACTGCTTTTGGTGTTTGATTTTTGGGTAAAAAGATAATAAGTAGTGCTGCTGTTATAATTACAACAATAGATACGACTAATGCAATTATTTTACCAACATTCTTTTTATTTTTTTCCATAAATACTCCTTTTAACTATAATTAGTATATTATATTTTTTTTGGTTGTGGCAAACAAAATGTTAGAAAAAAAACGCATAAAAATGCGTTTTTTATTATTCACCTTTAAATGGAAGAATTGCCATTATTCTTGCGCGTTTAATTGCATTTGACAATTCTCTTTGATGTCTTGCACAAACACCTGTTTGTCTTCTTGGAAGAATTTTTCCGTTTTCTGTTATATATCTTTTTAATTTATTGCCATCTTTGTAATCAATAACATTTGTTTTATCTGTACAAAATGGGCAAACTTTCTTTTTAGAAACAGGTTTTTTATATTTTTTTACTTTATCTGCAACAACAGCATCTTTATCTGTTTTTGCAACTTCTTGTTCTAAATCTGACATTTTTATCTCCTTTTATTAAAATGGAAGGGTATCGTCGTCTATTGGTTCAAGTTCTGCAACTTCCTTTTTATCTTCAACTTTTTCTTGACTGTCGCCACCGTTACTATTTCTTGAATTTAAAAATTCAACAGTTTCTGCGATAATTTCAGTTACATAACGCTTTGTTCCGTCTTGAGCGTCGTAACTTCTTTTTTGAATTGAACCAACAACAGCGCATTTTGAACCCTTTCTTAAATATTTATGACAATTTTCTGCTTGACCTCTCCAAACAATGATATCTAAGAAATCTGCTTCTCTTTCGCCTTCGGCATTTGCGAAATTTCTTGTAACTGCAAGAGTAAATCTGCATACAGAAATACCACTATTTGTTGTGGCAAGTTCAGGATCTTTTGTTAAATTGCCAATTAAAATAACTTTGTTCATGTTTTCTCCTTATTATTTTCTAACAAACATTTGTCTTACGATATGTTCTGTTATGTTCATGAGTTTGTTCATTTCGTCAACAACTTCTGGTTTAGCTTCAAATGTCATGAGTACATAGTAGCCTTCGTTTTTGAAGTTGATTGGGTATGCAAACTTTTTCATTCCTATTTTTTCAAGAGAAAGAACATTTCCACCTTTATCTTCTATCATTTTGCTAAATTTGTTGATTAGTGCTTCTTTTTGTTCGTCATTAGCATCTTGTGAAATAATGTATAAAAGTTCGTACTTCATAATACCTCCTTTTGGTCTAACGGCTCGAGTCCGAGCAAGGCAATATTTATATTGCTAAATAATATTATCATACAAAAGTACACTTTGCAAGCATTTTATAAAAAAATAAAAATAACCCCGAAGGGTTATTCTTTTGTTTTTTCTTTTTTTTGTTTTTTAATTTTTTCTCGTACAATTTGTTTTCGTTTTTCTATTTGTTCTTGCAGAGTTTTTCTTCGATTATGTTCTGCAAATGCTATTGTGGCAAAAACATTTTTTGCTCCTTTTACAAAATTTTCAAAAGAAACTTTTTTTGTTTTTTCTACAACACTTTTTATATACTCTTGTGCGTTTTCAACTGTCATTTTATCAACTTTAACACACACTTGTAAAAGTGCGTTTATTATGTCTTCATAATTAACAACAACAGAATGTTGTTTTATTTTGTTGCAGGCATATTTTAAAAATGTATATTCAAGGTAGTCACCTTTAAATGGAGTTGTGCTTAATCTGTCCTGAATATCTTTTAGTTTATTTTCATCGTCTTTTAAAACATATTGTTTTAATATTGTGTTTTTAAATTTTTCTCTAAGTTCATTTAAATCGACAAAAGATTGGTTAGTTAGCAATTTTTCTACTTTGCCATTTGAATATGAAAAAATTAGAGGCTTTTTAGATGATATGAAATATTCAAAAGGGTTATTTGGCTGAGGCTCAACCTCGTAGTTTGCATAAAATTTTAAATCATCAAAAGGAATTAAAAAGAAAGACAAACCCATTATATCATCTAATCTTGCCTTACTATCCCAGCAAGCATCTAAACAATAAAAACCTTTTATATTGTATTTATCATCGTTTATATAAATAACATTGAATTGGTGGCCTACTGCATTATTTTCATCTTTTAAATTTTTAGGATAAAGTTTATAACTATTTGAATAGCAAACTATATTTTTATCATTTAATCCATTACAAATCTCTTTTAACCATTCAGAATATCCCATGCAACTAATGTGTGAAGAATTGGAAACCCCTAGAACGGTTCTTGATAAAAGTGCATTTTCGGTTTTATCTTCTTTGTTATATATTTTGTCTGTTACTGTTTTATAAGCAACCAATAGTTGTTCCAGTGGAGAAAGATTATTATCTTTTATTTTCTTGATTGTGTCGTTTATAAAATTAAAAGCGTTGTTATATTCATCAATATTCCAAAGTGTGTTGAATTCCTTAAAGAAAAGGGTTGAATTTTGTTTTGCGAGAGTGCTTTCAAACATATTTAAGTTTTCGACTTCTTTTTTAGAAAACAAATTTTTTGTTAATTGCACAGAAAAATCAAAACATTCTATATTGATGTTGGTATTTTTAACATTTTGGAGAATAATCTCAAGAGAATTATAATCATCATAAGAATCTAATTCAATATCGACATGAAATCTATTAAACTTATTTTTATAATAGTTAATTTGGTTTTGTGTGTTTGAAATAGACCATGGTTTAACTGTGATTATACAATTTTTTCTATTTAAAGGTTTCATATAATACTCCAACAATTAAAAATATTATATTACAATAATAGACATAAGTCAATTATAAAAAATTTGTATAAATTGACACTAAAAACTAATACTACTAAAAAAGGAAAGATTATGAAAAAAAGAAGCAAAATATTTTTAGTAGTAAGTATAGTTTTTGTGATATCGCTGGCTCTTTTAGGCTATGGATATTATGTATTTCAAGATGTATTATTTACTGGGAATAAATTTAGACAAGGAACGATTATAAACGGAATAGATGTGTCAGGCTTAAACAAGGAGCAAGCACAAAATATTGTTGCAACAAAACTTACTGATTCACGGAATGAAATTGTAATAAATTTGCACCATAACGATAAAACATGGATATGGACAGGAAAAGATTTTGAAATAGATAATCAAATAATGCCGTATGTGGAAAATGTATTTAATTATTTTAATGAGGGCAATTTGATAGAGAAAAAGGTAAAGTTAGACAAGCTTAACGGAAATACGGAATTTAATATACCTTATGGAACAATTTTAACAGGTTTAGATGAAAAAATTAGTAATTTGGCGCTTGAAATAGATAAACCTGCTGTTGATGCAGAATTAAATTTTGACGCAACACAAAAAAATCCACTTGTTTTTACAGAAGAACAGGACGGAGAAATTGTTGATCAAGAACAATTAAAAAACAGTATAAACGAAAAACTTTTAAACAGTACAGTTATAGATGTGGATATACCTATGACGGAAGTAAAACCACAAATTTTAAAAATTGATTTAGAAAAAACTGTTGTAAAGCGTGGTGGCTTTTCGACAAATTATGCAAAGAGCAGTGATGATAGAAAACATAATGTAAAGCATGCACTAGAAGCGTTTAACGGAATGATAATAGAACCAAATCAAGAAATTTCATTTAATTCAACAACAGGATCAAGAACGGCAGAAAACGGATATAAAAAAGCAAATGTAATACTTAATGGAGTATATGTTGAAGGAACAGGCGGAGGTGTTTGTCAAGCATCAACAACGCTGTACAATGCGCTTCTTAATGCCGATTTAGAAATATTGGAAGTAAATAAGCATACTCTTCCTGCTTCATATGTGTGGCTGGCCTTTGATGCTATGGTGAGTGAAGGTTATTCAGATTTAAAATTTAAAAATAATACAGATGCCAAAGTTTATATACAAACATATGCCGATGATGAAAATGTGTATGTTGACATTTATGGGAAACCATTTCCAGAAAATGAAACGGTTCAAAGGCGAGTAGAGTTTTTAGGCGCAATTCCTCATCCCGGAGATAGAATTGTTCCAGATACAGATGGACAATATTCTAACAAGGTAACCTATAAGGGAGAATATTTAAGATTAAAATATCCACGAGAAGGGTATAAAGCAAAAGGATATATAGATAGATATAAAGACGGCGTACTGATTGAAAGCAAACTAATAAGAGATGAAACATACGAAGCACAAGAAGGTATAATAATAGAAGGAACAGAAGAAGTTACAGAAGGGATAACACTTCCACCAAACACTGTAACATTTATCCCACCTCAAGAAGAAAGTTTAGTTAATGAAGAGAATGTTCAAAAGAAAATTCAAAAGGAAAATCCGAGCAACTACAATCCTTAAAATATAAAAAATATAAAAATTTTTAAAATGGGTATAGACAAAATGTAAAATGTGTGTTAGTATAATAGCGAAATATCAAAAATAAACAAAAAATCGGAGGACATTAATGAGTAAATGTGAATTCAAAATGGAAATAGAAGTAAATGGTAAAAAATCTGTTTTGGTAATGGGAAAAAATAATCTAACAACATTTTTAAAATCAAAAGAAAATGAAAACGGAATGAGTTTATAATAAAAGTTAAACTTTGTTCACGCATAAAATATATGTAAAAAAGTTCAAAGGTTGCTTTGAACTTTTTTTAAAAAATACAATCAAAATGTTTTGAATAAAAAGCAAGATGTGTTACCATAAAATGTAACCCGAGTTAGGAGAGATTATGAAACAATTTGTGTTTCCGGCTATTTTTTATAAGAAAGAAGATAAATATGTTGTTTTATTCCCAGACTTAAATATGGCAACAGAAGGTGAGACAATGGAAGAAGCATACATGTTTGCCAAAGAGAGTTTAAGGGTATATTGCTCTTATATTCAAAAATATGAATTAGAGATAGAACAAGCAAGTAAGTATGAAGAAGTTTGTGAAAAAAATCCAAAAGACATAGTAATGCTTATTGATTGTTTCGTGTAAAAATAGTCGTTCGACTATTTTTTTTATAAAAAGTATTGACAAAAAAAAGTAATTTGCATATACTAAATATGTTTATCGCGGGATAGAGCAGCTAGGTAGCTCGTCGGGCTCATAACCCGAAGGTCGTTAGTTCAAATCTAACTCCCGCAACCAATAACATTTACGACAGGAGCATTTGAATTTGTGGTTGGAATACCAATTACAATTTCAAGTGCTCCGTCTTTATATATAACAATTTCTTTTATAAATTTTTTAATAAATTGTTCTACATTATTATTGTTTATGTTTTGTTTTTCAGTTTGTAAAATTGAAATAATAACATTTTGTAGATTTTTTTTATTTAACATAAGTGCATTCTTTTTTTTGATTTCGTCTTCTATTTTTAATTTTTTTTCTCGCAGTATGTTGTACTCGTCCATAAGTTCATTATAACTTATGCCGTTTTTTATTGCATTTGTAATATTTGTAATCTCTTTGTTAATTTTGTTTAATTTAGAGAATGAGTTATCATTGTTAGACGATTTTATATCTTGTGAGATAATGCTAGAAATTTTTGTTGGTTCAACAGTTTTTATCCATTGAAGAATAGTCTCTTTAACAAAATTTTCTAATTGTGTTGCCGGGATATTGTCTAAATTGCATAAGTGGTCTTTAAACTTGCCACTGCAAATATAAGAAACTGTTTTTATACCTTTAGAATTTGTTTTTGTTATTCCGTAAAGAATTTGGCCACATTCTCCACATCTTATTAAATTTGATAAAAGATAAAAATTTTTGCATTTGTTTTTGCCTTTAATTTTTTTATTTTTCATTCTGTTTTGTGCAAGCATAAATGTATTCTTGTCAATTATTGTTGGAATAATATTTTCAATAATTACTGGATTGTTTGACTTTTTGCCCACATATATGTGCATTTCCTTACAAATATTTTCCATCCAGACATAAGTTCCTGTATATCTTATGTTTGTTAAGATGCTGTATAAAGATGTTATTTTTAAGGGTTTTCCTCTTTTTCCAACAATATTGTATTTTGATATTGTCTTTAAAATATTTCTTAAAGTATTCCCCTCGTTGTATAACCTATATATTTCTTTAACAACAGTTGCCTCTTTTTCGTTTATCACATATTTTTGGTCAATAATGTCATATCCCAAGGGAGCATATCCTCCCATAAATAAACCATGTTGAGCTTTTGTTCTTTTTCCAGCAATAGATTTTATTCTAGTTTGCAAAACAAAGTGTTGGCCCATTCCAACTGTTATAAGTTCAGTTAAAAAATTATTAGGGTCATATAAATCACCAAGTTTTTCATTTATACTTATAACTTGTATATTTAGTAGTTTCATTCTTTGGCGAAACTCAAACCAATCAACAACATTCCTACTGCCACGAGTTATATCATATATTAAAACACAGTCAAACAAATGTGTGTTAGCATCAGTTAAAAGGTCCTGATATTTTTTCCTATTTTCTGTATAAACGCCTGTTGTTTCTTCATCACTATAAATTTTTATAATAGAGATATTATTCTTGCTTGCAAAATCTAAACAAGCATTAACTTGTGTTTCGGTGCTATTTTCAGTTTGTAACTCAGTTGAATATCTTGTGTAAATTGCTCCTGTCATAATTTCTCCAAAACATAAATAAAATTATTTGTTATTTTCTCTTTCTTTTGCACATTTTAAAAGGTATTTATATGATTTTATTTTACCAAAGTAAAACATTGAAAAACATGTGGTTAAACAAAGAAATAAGAAAAACATTACGGTAAAAGCATCTCTAACAGATTGAGCTTTATTTGAAAAAATGACGCCTAATAAAAATACAAATGTAAAAATATAACATCCAATAAGCAATTTCCCATAATCTTTTTTAAATTTAATAATTTTTTTTACATATTCATCACTTGTTGTTGTATCATGATTTAATTCTTTCATAATAGTTCCTTTTTTTATAAACTTCTTCTTATTTCAATTGCTTTGCCTA
>CALWEY010000023.1 GCA_944377435.1 uncultured Clostridia bacterium
AATTACAAGTATCCAAAATGTATAAAAAAATAATACTTGAATGTCCTCAAAATTTAGGACCTCAGTTACCTTCAAAAATGATAGAAGAAGCAGAAGCCTTAATGTCAAAAATCTTCAAAACAAGATTTTAACTGATAAATTTTTCGGATATTGTGAAGTTACAGCAAAAACTATTTACAACATGGCACACAATAATAGTTTAGACAATTTGCCATATATAACCAATGGTGATTTTAGTATGCTGAAAAATATTAATTTACCCATAAAAGTCGTTATTGGGTCAGAAGATGAAGGTATTGTTTGTTATAAAAACAAAAGTGTAAATTATTTTATGGATATATTAAAAGAAAATAGTAACGATTTAGATTATACAATTATTGAAGGTGGTAGACATAACTTGAAAGATAAGGAAAGTGAGTTGGCTGAAGCAGTAATATCTTACATATTAAAATAAATAAAATATTTTTAGGTTATAATGATGAAGTTCAAGCTGCCAAGTGGGCAAGCTTAAATGAAATATTAGATATGAAAGTTCATAAGCAATTTATTCCATATTACAAAAGTTTTATTATGGCATTGTTTGAAATGAAAGAAAAACGAGGGGTTCTTAAACCATTAGAATATAAAAATGTTTATCCATTTATTAATTAGTATAGCTAAGAAATATTTATTATAAGTTTATATAAAATTTAATGATATAAAAACATATGGTGTATTGACAAATAACAATATGTATAATATAATAACAAAGTAACATTTCAATTCGACCATTCGCGATGTGTTATTAAAGAACAATAATAAAGACAAGGTTAAAATCTTCTTTATGAATGGCAAAAATCTACAATAACAATTTATTTGTGGTTATTTTTGCTATTGTAATAAAGGAGGTTTTATTTTTTATAACCACAACAAAAAGGAGAATAAAATGAGTATTGTTTTTAAACTAGCCGAAGAAAAAGAGTTGAATGTAATAATGAAAACATATAAAGATGTAATAAAAGCAAATTTTACAACGTGGGATGAAAATTATCCATCTAAAGAACTTGTGCAAGAAGATATAGAAAAAAAGACATTGTATGTCTTAAAAAACAAAGATGAAATTGTTGCAATAAGTTTTCTTGGAACAAACGAAAATGAGGAAGAAAATTGGAAATATAAATTGCAACGACCATTAGGCATAGCACGAATTTGTGTATCACCTAAGTATCAAGGTCAAGGATTTGGTAAACTTATGTTGAAACATTTAATAAAATTAGCAAAAGAGAAAAGGGTTGATGGATTACATTTTCATGTAGCAATTTTAAATAAAGTTGCCATAAAAATGTATTTGTCTTGCGGTTTTGAAAATTGTGGAAAAGGGAAAACAAATTATGGTTATGATTATTATAAATTTGAAATGAAATTTTAAAATTTCAAATTACAAAACTTTAAAGGAAAAAGGGAAAATTGGCAAAAAAGCAAGTTTATTAACAAACTTGCTTTAAAAATTTATATAATATTGGTGCTCCCGTCAGGATTTGAACCCGAACTGATGGTTCCGAAGACCATTGTGCTATCCATTACACAACGGGAGCATATAGATCTCATTACAGATCATTTGTAATGAGATTATTTTTTGTTTTTACCAAGTCCTGTTGAACCAAATCCGCCTTCGCCACGGCTTGTAGATGATAGGGAAGTAACTTGTTTTGTTTTACAATAACATACTTCGTTTATTACTAGTTGTGCTATTTTTTGACCTTTCTTTATTACAAATGGTGTTTTGTTTAAATTGTATAATATTACACCAACTTCACCACGGTAATTTTCATCAACAGTTCCTGGAGTGTTTAAAACAAAAACACCATTATTTAATGCTATTCCGCTTTTTGTTCTAACTTGACCCTCAGTGCCTTTTGGAAGTTCCATAATAAGACCTGTGTTTACCTTTTTCCATTCCATAGGTTCAATTATCAAATCTTCAACAGAATAAATGTCCATTCCGGCGTCGCCCTCATGAGCATAGTCTGGAATTATTGCATCTTTATTTGTTTTTATAAATTTTACAGTTTTCATATTTTTATCCTTTTATTATTTTAATTATATCACTTTATATTTATATGTAAATACATTATTTAATTTCTTTTACATTGTCTTCAACAAAAACATTGTGTTCATCATCATTAAAATTTATTGAAATAATTTTGCTGGTTGGCATTTTTAAATACTTTATATTTGCTTCTGCTAATACATTGTTTTCTTTATCTAAAATGCAAGCATAACTTTGTAAAAATCTTGTACTGTTTGAAATTACTTTTCCAACACCTTTTAAATCTGTGTCATATGGAACGGGTTTTCTAAATTTTGTTGTTATTTCCATTGTTACACCATATGAGTTTTGTTCAGTTGTCCACAAACTTCTAAGACCAAGTTCATCAAGCATAGCTGTTATTAGACCACCATGAGTGCGAAGTGGATAGCTTTGGTGTTCTTCTTTAAATTTAAATATTGACATTACGCTACCATCTTCCATTTCATAAAAGGGTGCTTTTAAGCCTAATTCATTTTGAATTCCACATACTATGCACATTTTACTATTGCATTGTTTTTTTATCACTTTCATGTTTGAAAGTATATCATACAAAGTAAAAAAAACAAAATATTAACACTAAAAAAATTTTCATCATATTATGAATTGAGATTTATTAAAAGGAGAAAAACAATGGCATGCAATTGTAATCAAACACCATCTACTTGTTGTGGTAATTTCTTTACAACAGAGACAACAACAAGTAGGGGACAAAGAGGTCCAATGGGTCCACAAGGACCAACTGGTCCAACTGGCCCAAGTGGTGGACCAACAGGGGCAACTGGTCCAACTGGTGCAACCGGCCCAACAGGAGCAACTGGGCCAACAGGTGCACAAGGATTAACAGGTGCAACTGGGCCAACAGGTGCAACGGGACCAACTGGCGCAACTCCTACTTTTACAATAGGAAGTGTCACAACTGGTGCACCAGGTTCAATCGCACTTGCGTCGATAACGGGCACTCCGCCTAACTACATTTTAAATTTAACAATTCCTCAGGGTCCAACAGGTCCAACGGGAGCAACTGGGCCAACAGGTGCAACGGGACCTACTGGAGCAACTGGTCCACAAGGGACGACAGGAACCACAGGCACAACTGGCGCGACAGGCCCAACTGGTCCACAAGGAGCTACGGGTCCAACAGGTCCAACGGGACCAACCGGTGCACAGGGTGCAGCAGGAACAATAGGTTTGACAGGTGCAACAGGACCAACTGGAGCGACAGGACCAACAGGACCAACCGGTGCGCAAGGAACAACTGGTACTATAGGGCTTACTGGAGCAACTGGTCCAACCGGCGCGACAGGACCAACCGGACCACAAGGTGCAACTGGTGCAGAAGGGGCAACAGGACCAACCGGTCCAACGGGACCTCAAGGCACAGCAGGAGCAGAAGGAGCTACAGGTCCAACAGGACCACAGGGAGCAACTGGTGCAGAAGGTGCAACTGGTCCAACAGGGCCAACAGGACCAACCGGACCAACAGGTCCAACTGGACCATAAAATCCATTAAAAAAACAACAGGATTTCCTGTTGTTTTTTATTTTGCTATTTACAAGTTTAAAAAATTATAGTAAACTAAAAGCATGGATAAGGTAGAAATAAAACAAAAAGTATTTTTTTTAGATATTAGGCAAAAAAACATTAATACTTTGCTTAATAATTTTTTGAAATTGGCAGAAGAAAGTAAAGATATAAGTATTTGTTTAAAAATGCCTTATAAGAATAATATTGATAAAAAGGCTATTAAAAATAGATTTGATAGCATTGTAAGATATTTACGAAAGAAGAATGTTTCGAATAAGCAAATAAGTGTTGCTTTTGAATTTAACAATAATAAAGATATTGGTGATTTAAAATTAGATGTAGTTAAAGATTTGGAATTGGATTTTAAAAGAGATGGAATAAAATTTGGATTCTTAGATCAATTCAACTTATGGAGTATAAACGAAGTTGAAAATACTATAAACACTGTTAAAAGTACCGCCAATAAAATTAAACAACTGCATTTATCTCCACTTGAAACACTATTAAATGCCTATATCAGTGTAACTAAAAGAAAGTATAAATTTGAAAGAGAAGATCAGAATTTTGCAATGTCAAGGTCTGTTATTGGAGTGTCTAATAATGATTCTATTGTCTGTGCGGGATATGTTGAACTTTTAAAATCTATAATAAATAAAATAAACGATGAAAATATTAAATTGTTTAGAAACAATGTTTTAATTCAGCAAAACAATAAAACAATTGCGGGTCATACAAATTTAATCGCCTATGTTAAAGATGAAAAGTACCATATTGATGGTTATTATTATCTTGATCCAACTTGGGACTTTAAAAGGGACAAAGACGATTATTTAAGATTAAATTATTTTATGGTTCCACTACAGAACATAAAAGAAATAAAAAAATATGACATAAAAGATGTGTCT
Source organism: uncultured Clostridia bacterium (assembly GCA_944377435.1). GTDB lineage: Bacteria > Bacillota > Clostridia > Christensenellales > UBA1242 > UBA5893. The sequence continues at coordinate 4,501 of CALWEY010000023.1, forward strand.
ATAAATAAAAAAGATTTTGATATAAATTCTATTTTAATGTCTAATTATGTAAAAACAAAAATAAAAATGAAAATGTCGCGAAATAGCGACGCTGCACATCTCTATTATAACACAACGGATCCAATGAATGGAATCAGCTTTACAGTAAATGGTTTACATTTTGATAATGTTATATTAAATAATATTTTAAAACAAGAAAAAACAAAAAATATTATATATAATAAATTTGACGAATATTTAAAAGATAATTATACAAAACTGCAAATTGATTTAATGAAAATGAATACTTATCTTTATAATAGCACTTTGGCAAAATTTATTAGTGAAAATCATGATTTTATTGAAAGTTTAATTTATAAGAGCAGTAAACCAATAGACTTGCAGACATTAAAAGATGCACTTTATAAAGTTTTAAGTTGTAATGTTAAAAATAAAGATAAAAGTCAGATTTATGCACTTACAGAACGAACACTAGAAAACAATATAAAAATGTCTAGCGAAAAATTTAATAAAAGCGCAAAAGATGCTTTTAGTGAGTGTGAATATTTTGATAAATAGATATTAAAAAAGTTGATAAATAAGCCAAAATATTGTATAGTATTTTGGCTTTTATTAAAAGGAAGAAATATGAAAAATATAACAAGCGAACAATTACGAAATTTATATATAGAATTTTTTAAATCTAAAGGGCATAAACAAATACCATCAGCATCAGTAATTCCAGAAAACGATCCAACTGTTTTATTTACAACGGCAGGTATGCACCCACTTGTTCCATACCTACTTGGAGAAAAACATCCACAAGGGAAAAAGCTTACAGATTTTCAAAAATGCATAAGAACAGGCGATATTGACGAAGTCGGTGATAGTTCTCACTGCACATTTTTTGAGATGCTTGGAAACTGGTCGCTTGGCGACTATTTTAAGGAGCAAATGATTCCTTGGAGTTATGAATTTTTAACAAGTGAAAAATATCTAGGAATAGATAAAAATAAAATTGCTGTAACGGTTTTTGCTGGAGATGAAACTGCACCAAGAGATGAAGAAAGTGCAAAACTTTGGAATGAATGTGGAATAAACAAGGAAGATATATACTTTTTACCAAGAAAACATAATTGGTGGGGTCCAGCAGGAACAACAGGGCCTTGTGGACCGGACACTGAAATGTTTATAAAGGTTAAGGATAAATGTAGCGACAACTGCTCTCCTGCGTGCGACTGTGGGGCGTTTTTGGAAATATGGAACGATGTGTTTATGGCATACAACAAACTTAGTGATGGAACATATGCCGACTTAAAACAAAAAAATGTAGACACAGGAATGGGATTAGAAAGAACATTGTGCGTACTCAATGGCAAGAAATCAGTTTTTGACACAGACCTTTTTGAAGATGCACTAAAAAAACTAGAAGAATTGACTGGTAAAAAATATGAAGAAAACGCACAAACAACAAAAGCGTTTAGAGTTATTCTCGACCACATACGAACATCAGTATTTATGATTGGTGATGAAAAAGGAATTGTTCCAAGCAATGTTGATCAGGGCTATATTTTAAGAAGAATACTAAGGCGCGCAATTAGATTTGCAAGACAAGTTGAACTTAAAGAAGAAGGACTTTTGGAAATTGCAAAAGTGTTTATAAATAAATATAAAGATGTGTATCCAGAACTTGAAACAAATAAAAATAAAATAGAAACAGAAATTGCAAAAGAATATCAAAAATTTACAAGAACACTTGAAGCGGGTCTTAAAGAATTTGAAAAGACAATAAAAAAACTAAACGGCGACACAATAGACGGCGTAACGGCATTCCATTTGTTTGATACTTTTGGTTTTCCACTTGAAATAACAAAGGAACTTGCTCGTGAAAATAATTTAAAAGTTGACGAAGAAGGTTATAAAAAAGCTTTCAACGAACATCAAGAAAAATCAAGGGCAGGAAGCGAACAAAAATTTGCTTGTGGACTTGCTGACCATCAAGAAGCAACAACACATTTACACACAGCAACACATCTTTTGCACGCAGCTTTAAAACAAGTAATTTCAAGAGATATTTGTCAAAAGGGAAGCAATATAACTGCTGAAAGGTTGAGATTTGACTTTAATTTGGATCGTCCTTGCACAAAAGAAGAACTTGCAGAGGTTGAAAATCTTGTCAACAGTGTAATTAAACAAAATATTCCTGTTGTTATGGAAGAAATGACTGTTGAAGAAGCAAAAAAACAAGGCTTTGTTGGATTGTTTGAAAATAAATACGGTGAAAGAGTTAAAACATATAGAATAGGAGAGTTTTCAAAAGAAATTTGTGGTGGACCACATGCAAATTCAACGGGCGAACTTGGTCAGTTTAAAATTGTAAAAGAACAATCTTGCAGTGCGGGAGTTAGAAGAATAAAGGCTATATTAGTCAAATAAAAAAGTGCATTATTGCACTTTTTTTATTTTAAACAATATAACAATCTAGACTTAGTAAATCATATATCTAGTTAGTGCATAGATATTATTGGAAAGTAGGAAACTTTTTTAAAAAATCTTGTTGTTTTGTTTATAGGTGAGTTCAAAACGGTGAAGATTTACATAAATTTACTTTACAACAAATTAAATCTATTCCTCAAATAACTATTGATTTTTATGTTGCAAATGGTGGTACTTTGTTAAAACTTACAAAAGATCAAATAACGGCAATTCCACAAGATATTATTAACCAGCGCATAGTAAA
>CALWEY010000024.1 GCA_944377435.1 uncultured Clostridia bacterium
CTCCTTTTTTAATATAAATATATATACTTCCTTATTTTTATTATAAAGGTTTTTTGAATTTTGACAACCCTTATTTTTCAATATATGTACATGATAGATAAATACCTCACATAAACAGTTTGTGTATAATTAAAATATATTAATAATTCATGCCACCTTCTGTGATTATTCGATATGCACAGCTATAACCTTTCAAACCAGGACCACAGGTATTTTTATAATTATTGTATGAGTCCTTTGTAAGCGGCAAAATTTTACCATCACCGTTTTTCTGCAAATATAACCAAAAAACATCTCTGCCTATTTGGTTAGGTCCGGCTTTTCCATTAACATCAACGGTGAATAACAAATCTGGAGTACCCCAATTAACCCCCCAAGAATGTACACCAAACCCTACACCTATCACGACTCCATCATTTAAAACAATTATATCACCATTAAACAACATGCCTTCATTGCCAGCATAATCACCATTTAAATATCGGTATAAACTACGATCCATAGGACAATCCCAAGCTCTACATGCTCCCAAGTCTTCTATTACTTTTAAATGTTTTTTATAATAATTATATATTTTTTTATTGCCGCCAGATTGTGCAATTGTACCAGTATATATCTCCCAAGGCCAATTTGGAGGAGTGCCGTTTTCTTCTACAATTTGATTTGTTGCATTTTGCAACACTGAGTAGGTCTTGTTTAATCTCTCTACAAAACCTTTATTTCTTATTTTTGTTATCAAGGGGGATAATGTCATTGCTGCAACGACACCTATTATAACGATTGTAATCAAAACTTCGGGTAATGTAAAACCAAGAAATTTGTTGTTGTGATGTTCCATATCTTTATTATAACATTTTTTATTTTTTGCGCAACCTCTAAATAAGGAGACTAAGCTGAAATGCGCCCCCCCCCCGAAGTTCTAATCTTTTTAATTTCTTCCATTATATTGCTCCTTTTTTAATATAAATATATATACTTCCTTATTTTTATTATAAAGGTTTTTTGAATTTTGACAACCCTTATTTTTCAATATATGTACATGATAGATAAATACCTTACATAAACAGTTTGTGTATAATTAAAATATATTAATAATTCATGCCACCTTCTGTGATTATTCGGTATGCACAACTAAACCCTTTCAAATCCGGTTCACAAGTGTTTCTATAATCAATTCCACCATTAGGGAAAGTTTCATTTGCATAAGGCAAAATTTTCCCATCACCATTTTTCTTCAAATAAAAGAAAAAAGTATCTCTACCTATTTGATTTGGTCCGGCTTTTCCGTTAACATCAACCGTAATAAGCATATCAGGGGAGCCCCAAGCAACTCCGCCATATGTACCCTGTAAAAATCTAAAACTTATTACAACCCCATCATTAAGCACAAATGTGTAATTAATTTTACCTCCACTACCAGAAAATAAAACATTATTAGAGGGACCTGTTGCACCGACCAAGCCATTTAAATATCTATAACTTCCAGGCTTTATATAACATTCTGTTTCTACAACATTTGAATAATTTTGTTTACATTCTTTTACTATTTTTAAATACTTTTTATAAAAATTAATTACTTTATCATTTCCTCCAAAAGTACTAGAATCATAATAAATTGACAAACCCCAATCTTTTGGTAAACCATTTTCTTCTACAATTTGATTTGTTGCATTTTGCAACACTGAGTAGGTCTTGATTAATCTTTCTGCATAACCTTTATTTCTTATTTTAGTTATCAAGGGGGATAATGTCATTGCAGCAACGACACCTATTATAACGATTGTAATCAAAACTTCGGGTAATGTAAAACCAAGAAATTTGTTGTTGTGATATTCCATATCTTTATTATAACATTTTTTATTTTTTGCGCAACCTCTAAATAAGGAGACTAAGCTGAAAAGTGCCCCCCCCCACAAGATATTCTTCTTAAATCTTTCATCTTGACTATTCTCCTTTCTTTTCTTTAATTAGTATAACAAATTTTTCTGTTTTTGCAAATATAACTATTTTTCTTTATGTATAATATGTTTATGAAATATTTAATTCTTTTAATTTCAATTATATTTATATGGTCAGTTTTTATTGAACCAAATATTTTGACTGTCAAACATATAAACATCAAAGATTCTGCATTAAAAGGTTTGACAATCACTTTTGCAAGCGATTTTCACATAAAACCTTATGAAATGTATAGATTGAAAAGAATAGTTAAAGCAATAAATAAACAAAATTCAGATATAATAATCCTTGGCGGAGATTATGTTAACGGACACAAAAAAGGTGCATCTTTACCGATTGACAAAATTTCAGAACAATTTTCATATTTAAAAGCAAAAAACGGAGTGTACGCTGTTGTCGGAAATCACGACGGCTGGCAAGGAAAACAAGAGGTTATAGAAGAATTAAAGAAAAATAATATTAATGTTTTGTTCAATAGCAACAAATGTTTTGACAAATTTTGTTTGGCTGGAGTTGACGACCCTCAAACAGGAACTGCAGATATTAAAAAAGCTTTGCAAGGAACAAAAAATCCAACTATTCTTGTGACCCATACACCTGATATCATGCCTGATGTCCCCAAAGAGATAAATTTAACCCTTGCCGGACATCTTCACGGCGGACAAATAAGATTACACCAAGCATTGATAACCCCTTCTGTATACGGAAATAAATATGCAAACGGATACTTGGAAGATAATGGTAAAAAAATCTATACAAGCAATGGATTGGGGACAAGTATATTGCCAATACGCTTTAACTGTCTGCCGGAAATTGTTGTTATAACTTTTGACTAATCAAAATCAACCAACTCTTTTAAATTAACCCCTAAAACGTCAGCTATTATTTTTAATTTAGAAAGAGTAATATCTGTTTTAGCCGTTTCAACCATTGCGATAGTTGAACGAGAAATTCCTTCTACATCAAGAAAGTCATCTTGTTTTATATTTTTTTCTTTCCTGATTTTTTTTAAGTGTTGAGCAAATTTTTTCAGATATTCGTTATTCATGTAACTTATTATCAACCATATTGACACTTGAGAAAATCAGCCATATTGACATTTTTTGTCATTTTTTTAATTTTATTTCCTTTTTTTGTTGATTTTTTTTTTATATTTTTGTATAATAGTCTTGTAAAATTGAAAGGATAGCGTATGGATAAAAAATTGAAAAAAGAAATGCTTAAATCAATTGAAGTTACACGTGAAAGCATAAAAAATTCTCTCGACGTTACTCTTGAAAGCTATAGCGAAGCCTTTTCCAGATTAGAATTGCTAACCTACCTTATAAATGGCGATGAGTCAAAATAAGTTTTAAACATAATGTAGCATTTTTAAAGAATTATGTTATTATAATATAAAAACACTTTTAACCGAAAGTTTCGGAAACTTTTTTTAAAAAATTACATCTAATAAAATAAGTTGTACAACATTTGGTTAATGGTATTTGGAGGAAATAGTTTAAGAATGAGAAACATTATGAAAAAAAGTATTATATTTTTTGGAGCATTTTTATTACTTTCCGGCTGGGTAATTAGAGACAATGTTTTTGCTTACACTCCAGTGGATTTGTATGATAATGTCTGGAGATTAATCAACACCAAATTTGTTGATCAATCAAATAATTCTCAAAATTGGGCAAAATGGCGCCATAAATATGACAATCAAATAAAAACAAATGAAGATGCATACGTTGCAATTAATACAATGGTTGCAAGTTTAAATGATCCTTATACAAAATTTTTAGACCCTAAAGAATTTGCAGAAGAAACAAGTTCTATCAAAGGTTCACTAAAGGGTATCGGTATTCAAATCGGTGTTAAAGACGGAAAATTAATGGTTATTGCACCAATTGAAGATACTCCGGCTGAAAAAGCTGGGTTGAAAGCAGATGATGAAATTTTGGAAATCGACGGCGTTAGTACAAAAGGTATTACCGTTGACAAAGCTGCTGACAAAATCAGAGGAAAAGAAGGTACACAAGTTACATTACTAATTAAAAGAGCAGGAGTAGAACCTAAGTCTTATACAATT
>CALWEY010000025.1 GCA_944377435.1 uncultured Clostridia bacterium
TAGGTAGTGCAATCTCACCAGGCAAATATCCAACGCTATTTAAGATTTCACTATAATTTTTAAATGATTCTTTGCCAAATACATAAATGTTTCCACTTTGTGGCTTACTAAACCCCATCATGTGCCTTATAGTTGTTGACTTTCCTGCACCATTAGGACCTAAAAAACCAAACACCTCACCTTTCTCTACAAAAAAAGACACATCAAAAATTCCCCTGTTGTGCCCATAGTCTTTTGTTAAATGTTCTGCTTTTATAATTTCCATAAAAACTCCTAATTATAAAAACTTTTACACATATAGTATAACACATGTTTTTATATTTACAAACATTTCTACACTTTTGTATTATGAATTTAATTTGTAACTTGACAAAAATATTCATTTGTTTTTTAATAAGTTAAGGAGATAAATATGAAAATAATACTTGCATCATCTTCGCCACGAAGAAGAGAACTGTTGAACAATATGGGTGTAGAATTTGAATGTATAATCCCAACAAAAGATGAAGACATGTCACAAAAAATGTCAATTGAAAAATTAAGTGAAAAATTATCACTGCAAAAAGCACAAGAAGTTTTTGATAATACAACAGGAGATAGAATTGTAATTGGCTCTGATTGTATGGTTTATTATAAGAATAAAAAAATTGGAAAAGCACAAAGTAGAGAAGAAGCATACAAAACTCTTTCTATGCTTTCAGGCAAATGGCATAAAGTTGTAACAGGGCTTTGCGTTATGGTACAAAATAAGGATAAAACAAGACTGTATTTAACACACGACACATCAAAGGTAAAATTTAATAAACTTTCAAAAAGTGCAATAAACGCATATTTAGACACAAACGAATATGTTGGCAAAGCAGGAAGTTATGCCCTTCAAGGCAAATTTACAATGCATATACAAAAAATAAACGGTAATTATTCAACTGTTATTGGACTTCCAACACATAAACTTTATGAAATTTTAAAAATAGAAAATGTTTTAAAATAATTAACAATATAAATAATATTAAAGTACAATGATATATGGAAACATTACAAAAATTAAAAAAAATTGAAAAACTAATTGGAAATACTCCCCTTATTAAAATTACATACAAATATAACGGAAAGGTTAGTTATATGTTTGCAAAACTAGAATGGTATAACCTTTCGGGAAGTATAAAGGATAGACCTGCATATTATATGCTAAAAAATGCATATAAAAATGGCGGACTAAAAGAAAATCAAACAATTTGCGAAGTTACATCTGGCAATATGGGAATATCAATTTGTGCAATAAGCAAACTAACAAATAACCCTGTTGTTGTTTGTATGCCAAAATCGATGAGCAGTGAAAGAAAACAACTGTTAAAACTTTATGGTGCAAAACTAGAACTTGTGGAAGACTTTAAACAAGCATTTAAAAAAGCAGAAGAATATAAACAAAATGGTGCTTTTTTGCCATATCAGTTTAAAAACAAAAATAACACTCTATCACACTATAAAACAACTGCAACCGAGATACTAAAAAAACTTGGTAATGTTCCTTGTTTTGTAAGTGGAGTTGGCACCGGCGGAACACTAATTGGAATTGGAACACACCTAAAAGAAAAATGCAACACAAAAGTTGTTGCAATCGACCCCAAAGAAAGTCAACTTCTCACACTGGGTAAAAGTATAGGCAAGCATCAAATTCAAGGAATAAGTGATGAAATTATACCAAAACTCTACAAAAAAGATATAGTTGACCAAATTATACAAATATCTTCAACCGATGCAATAGCAATGTCAAAAAAACTTTCAAACCATTTAGGTCTTGGAGTGGGAATATCAAGTGGAGCAAACTTTCTAGGTTGTGTACTATCAAATATAAATGGTGCAACAACAGTTTTTGCAGATGACAATAAAAAATATCTAACAATATTAAATAAACACAAAGACCCTTCATCACTTGTTGACAAAATTGAACTTATAAACTATGAAATTGTTTAATTTGTTATAAAAAAAATAACGGAATTAACCGTTATTTTTTTATTATTTTTTATTAATTTTCTACTTCAACAGGTAAAAGTTCTCTATATTGTTTAAGTCCTGTACCTGCTGGAATAAGTTTACCAATAATAACATTTTCTTTAAGTCCACGCAAATGGTCAACTTTACCTTTTATTGCAGCATCTGTTAATACTCTTGATGTTTGCTCAAATGATGCAGCAGACAAGAAACTTTCTGTTGCAAGTGCTGCTTTTGTTAGTCCAAGAAGAACTCTCTTTGCTGCGGCTGGAACACCACCTTCTGCAAGAACTCTTTCGTTTTCATCTTCATAAACAAATACATCAACAATTTCGCCTGGAAGAAGTGTTGTGTCTCCAGCACTTTCAATTTTAACTTTTTTGAGCATTTGTCTTATAATTACTTCAATATGTTTATCATTTATAGAAACATCTTGTGCTCTATAAACTGAAATAACTTCACTAAGTAAATAATCTTGAAGTCCTTTTAGACCTTTTATTCTAAGTAAGTCTGTTGGGTTAATTGAACCTTCATTAAGTTGTGCACCAGCTTCAATTTTATCTCCCGACTTAACTTTTAAATAAACAGGTTTTTTTATTTCATATACAGCTTCTTCTTCGCTATTTTTAACTGTTACAATATAAAATTTTGGTTCTTCTTTTACTGTAACTGTTCCAGCAATTTCACTTAATCTGCTTTCGCCTTTTGGTCGTCTTGCTTCAAAAATTTCTTCAACACGAGGAAGACCTTTTGTTATATCGGCAGCAACAGCAGCACCACCGGTGTGGAATGTTCTCATAGTAAGCTGTGTTCCTGGTTCACCAATACTTTGTGCAGCAATTACACCAACTGCTTCACCAACAGAAACTTCATCTAAGTTTGCCATGTTTCTTCCATAGCACTTAGCACAAACCCCATGACGAGAACAACATGTTAAAAGTGTTCTTATTTCAACAGATTCTATTCCTGCATTTTCTATTGCTTTCGCTTGGTCTTTTGAAATCATTGTGTTTGCTTTTACAATAACTTCGTTTGTTTTTGGATTTATTACATCATTTACTGCAAATCTACCTGAAATTCTGTCAGCAAGTGATTCAAGTACTGCTTTATCTTGCACAAGAGCAGAAACTTTAACACCTTTAACTTTCTTTCCAAGTGTTGCAAAACAGTCTTCTTCTGTTACAACAACATCTTGACTTATATCTACAAGTCTTCTTGTAAGATAACCAGAGTCTGCCGTTTTAAGTGCTGTGTCGGCAAGACCTTTTCTACCACCACGAGACGACAAGAAGTATTCAAGTGGTGTAAGTCCGCTACGGAATGATGATTTAACAGGAATATCAACTTTTTGTCCTGATGCGTTTGCCATAATTCCTCTCATTCCACAAATACCGTTTAACTGAACATTGTTTCCACGGGCACCTGAGATTACCATCATTTTAAGTGGGTTATAATCGTCTAAGTGTTCAATAACCGCATCTTGAACTTTGTTTGTTGTTTCAAACCACACATTCATATTTGCTGTAAGTTTTTCGTCTAACGTTACAAGTCCTCTTGCAAGAAGTTTTTCATTTTCAAGAACTTTCTTTTGCGCTTCTTCAATTATTTCTTTTTTCTTTGGTGGTTCTTCCATATCGTATACATTTATAGTAAGTGATGCAAGTGTTGAGTATTTATATCCTAGTTCCTTAAATCTATCAACCATTTTTGAACATTCTGTTGTTCCAAGTTGTTCAAAACATGCAACTGTAATTTTCTTCAAATCACCTTTCATAACAGGATAATTTATTTCTAAATCACAAGCATCTTCAGGCTTTTCTCTTTTTGTAAAGCCAAGATTTTGTGGAACTGCTCTATTGAATATAATTCTACCAACAGTTGTTTTAATACGCTTTGAATAATTTACGCCATCAACGCAAGCTGTTCTTCTAACAAGAATTTCTGCTTGAATGTCTATTGCTTTTGTTTGATAAGCAATTATTGCTTCATCTTCACTTGCAAATATACTACCTTCGCCTTTTACACCTTTTTTGTTTTGTGTTAGGTAGTAACAACCAATAACCATATCAAGTCCTGGTGTAATAATTGGCGCACCATCACTCAATTTTAATATATTGTTTGATGCAAGCATAAGTGTTCTTGCTTCTGTTCTTGCGTCTATGCTAAGTGGGACATGGACAGGCATTTGGTCACCATCGAAGTCGGCGTTAAATCCTGTACATACTGATGGGTGAAGTCTAATTGCTCTACCTTCAACAAGTACTGGTTCAAATGCTTGAATACTTAATCTGTGAAGTGTTGGAGCACGGTTTAAAAGTACTGGGTGATCTTTAATTACTTCACTTAAAACATCCCATACAACAGGTTTTTCTTTTTCGATAAGTTTTTTAGCACTTTTTATGTTGCTTGATTGATTTAATTCAACTAAT
>CALWEY010000026.1 GCA_944377435.1 uncultured Clostridia bacterium
GGCTGTTACGGGAATAAAAACTTTTGATGTTGTTTGTGGTGTTGCAAAACAAATTAAGGCAAACCTAATTATTTTAATTGATAGTTTTTTAACTAACAACATTAAAAGGCTTGGACATAGTTTTCAAATGTCAGACACAGGTATTATTCCAGGTGGCGCGTTAAATTATAATAAAGAAATATCATATGATACAACAAAAATTAAATGTATTACCATTGGCGTTCCATTTATGCTAAATTTAAAGGACCTAGTAAAAAATGTTAATAAAGGCATTGTTGTTTCACCAAAGGATATAAAGTTTATGGTTGAAAAATGTTCAACAATACTAGCAAGTGCACTAAACAAAGCTTTAAGTCCCGAGCTAAAAAAAGTGGAAATAATGGAACTATTAAGTCCAATTTAGCATACCATTTTTATATGGTTGGTTTTATTGATAGTGGTGTTGGTGGATTGAATGTTATGCTTAGTTGTTATAAAAATTTAAGCGATGATTTTGTTTTTTTGTGCGATAATAAAAATTCTCCATACGGAAATAAAACTAAAAGTAAACTTTTAAAAATTACAATAAAAAATATAGATTATTTAATTAAGCATTATAATGTTGATGTTATTGTTCTTGCCTGTAACACACTTAGTTTTACAATTTATGATGATATTAAAAAATTGTATAATATAAAAATAATACCAATGAAATTTAATGAAGAAAAAATAAATAAACTAAATAAAGATGTTTTATTTTTTGCAACAAAAAATACAATAAAAAATTGTAATTTAATAAAAAATAAAATAAATGAAAATGGTTATAAATGTCTTTATATTAAAGATTTAGCTAAAAAAATAGACGATAATTTATTTTGTTTAGAAAATGTTGAAAAAATATTAAAAAAATATTTGAAAAATAAAAAATATAAAGATGTTAAATCCGTTGTTTTGGGTTGTACTCACTTTTTAACAATAAAAAAGCAAATAAAGGATTGTTTTAATGATAATATAAAATTTTATGATAATATTAGCGATGTTGTTGACATTGTTAAAAATAATATTATTGAAAAAAATTATAAATCTTTTCACATTGCGCTAACAGATTATAACTATGCAAAGTATGTTGAACTTAAAGCATATGTTTATAAAAATTTAAGATAACAATTGACATAACAAAAAAATTTAATTATTCTTTTTGTATGAATTGTTTTTTGTGTCCACGAATGTGTGGAAAAGATAGAGATATAGAAAAAGGGTATTGCTGTGCCTCATCAAAAATAAAGATTGCAAAATATTCACTTTTTGAATATGAAGAACCTTGTATAAGTGGGAAAAAGGGAAGCGGAGCAATATTTTTTTCGCATTGTTTATTAAAATGTGTTTTTTGCCAAAACTATGAAATTTCATCACTGGGCGGTGGAAAAGAAATAACAGAAGAAGAGTTGGCAAACATTTTTAAAGAGTTAGAACAAAAGGGTGCAGAAAATATAAACCTTGTAAATCCAACTCATTATGTTTTAAATATTATTAAAGCACTAAAAATTTACAAACCTAAAATTCCAATTGTGTATAACACCCATGGCTATGAAAGTTTGCAAACCTTAAAAATGTTAAAAGACTATGTTGATATTTTTTTGCCAGATTTTAAATATTACTCTAATACAACGGCGAAAAAATACTCTAATGTTAGCGATTATGTTGAGGTAACAAAAAAGGCACTTTTATGTATGCGAGAACTTAAAAGTGATGTTTTTGATGGCGATATAATGAAGCAAGGGCTTTTAATTAGACATATGATTATGCCACTACAAACAAATGAAAGTGTTGAGATTTTAACATGGATAAAAAACAATTTAAAAGATACAAAAGTTAGTTTAATGGCACAATATACGCCATACGCAAGGGTAGGCGAATTTAAGGAAATAAACAGAAAGATAACAAAAAGGGAATATACAAAAGTTGTTGACAAATATCTTGAACTTGGACTTGATGGCTATGTTCAAGACAGAGAAAGTGCAAAAACCTTGTATATTCCTTCGTGGGACTATTAAAGTGTTTTTGAAAGGTTAAAATATTCATCTAATATTTGAAAATAAGAATTTTTTACTTGCGAAGTGTATGGAATTTCATTTGAAGAAAAGTTTGATAAACTGTCAAGTATGTTAGATACATTTTTTAAACTTAGTTTAAGTTCGAGCAGGCTTGATGTAAGTTTTGGATTAAATAGTGTTTCGAAGTTTGCTTGTATTTTTGAAAATTCACTTATTATGTCGCTAAGCAACACTTTTGCTTCTATTTCGGTGTATAAGTTTGTATCAATACTAACCGACAAATCATATAGTTTTTTATACATATTTTTATAACTTGTGATGCCCCCAGTAAGGGCATTTTTTTCTTGCTCGCTAACTTCTGCTTTTATTGATATTTCTTGAAAATCTAGTGTTATAATTTCACTTGATGTATTTGATGCTTTTAAATTTTCTTGAACCTTTTGCGCATCTGCAAGATTTTCATAACAAGATGCTAAAACATTAAACGCTGTGTCTATTTGCCAAATAAATCCGGCGCCATTTTTTCGTTGGACAATTTCTGCAAGGTCTTGCGCCTTTGCCTTTGTGTCGGTTTGATATAAACTTATTGCATATAAAGAAAAACTTGCTTGTTTTATTTCATTGCTTTTTATTGCATTAAATCCTCCAACTGTTATTAAACTTGAAAATAGTTCGGCAAAACTTATGCACAAACCTAAACATAAAACAATTGAAAAAACTGCAATTACTTTTGACATTTTACCTTTATTTGTTGGATTTTTTGTCATAAAAACTTGAACTCCTATTTGCGAGATTTTAATATTTTCTTTGTAACCTTACTTTATTTTTATGCCTTTAAAATAAAACATATGATAACAAGGCATATTTTGTAGGTTAGTTACAATATATACAATAAGAAGTAATATAATTACCTTCTTATTTTTCTTTAACAAATTTCAGTTAAATGAAATATTAAATAAAAGGAGAATTTATGAAATTAAAACCACTTTACGACAGAGTTGTTATTTTGCCGGATAAAAAAGAAGAAGTGTCTTCTTCTGGCATAATTTTGCCACAAACAAATGATGAAAAGTCTTGCATTGGAACAGTAATAAAAGTTGGAGATGGTCAAATGTTTGACGGAAAAAAAGTAGATATGCAAGTAAAAGACAATGACAAAGTTTTATATTCCAAGTTTGCAGGGTCTAGTTTTAAATTTAAAGATGAAACTTATTTAATTATAAGACAGGCAGATATTTTAAGTATTATTGAAGGAGATAAATAATGGCAAAACAATTTTTATATGGCGAAGAAGCAAGAAAAAGTTTAGAAAGAGGGGTAAACACACTTTGTGACACAGTTAAAATTACACTTGGTCCAAAGGGTAGAAATGTGGTTTTAGATAGAAAATATACAACACCACTAATAACCAATGACGGCGTAACTATTGCAAAGGAGATAGAACTTGGCGATGCCTTTGAAAACATGGGAGCATCACTGATTAAAGAAGTTAGCGTTAAAACAAACGACATTGCAGGAGATGGCACAACAACAGCAGCAGTACTAGCACAAAGCATTGTTAAAGAAGGAATTAAAAATTTTGTTGCAGGTGCAAATCCAATAAGTTTAAAAAACGGAATTAAAAAGGCAACTGAATTTGTTGCTAAAAATCTACAAGAAATTTCTAAACCAATTAAAACGGATAAAGAAATTAGTCAAATTGCCTCAATTTCTGCAGGCGATGAAAATGTGGGAGAACTTATTTGCAAGGCGATTAAAACAGTTGGGGCAAACGGAGTTGTAACTGTGGAAGAATCGGAAGGAATGAACACCGAACTAAACATTGTTGAAGGTATGCAATTCGATAGGGGCTACCTTTCGCCTTATATGTGTACTGATACCGAAAAGATGATTGCAAATCTTGAAAATCCTTACATTTTTATAACGGATAAGAAAATATCGACTGTTAATGAAATTTTGCCACTGCTTGAACAAGTTGTAAAAACAGGAGAAAAACTTTTAATTATTTGTGACGATATTGACAGTGAAGTACTTGCAATGCTTGTTGTAAACAAACTTAGGGGAGTGTTTAATTGCGTTTGTGTTAAGGCACCTTATTTTGGAGATAAAAGAAAAGATGTTCTAAGTGATATTGCAATACTTTGCAATGCAACACTTTGTTCGAGTGAACTAGGTATGGATATTAAAGATGTTACTCTTGAAATGCTTGGTAGAGCAAAAATTGTTAAAGTTTCAAAAGATTCTACAACTATTATTTCAAACGACAACAATAGTTTAAAGGTTAAAGAGAGAATAGCACAATTAACAAATCAAAAAAATAGTGAAACTAGCGACTATGAAAAAGAAAAACTTGGCGAGAGAATTGCAAAGCTAGGTGGTGGAGTTGCTGTTATTAAAGTTGGAAGTGCAACGGAAGTTGAAATGAAAGAGAAAAAATTAAGAATAGAAGATGCACTTAGTGCAACAAAAGCAGCAATGAAAGATGGTATTGTTGCCGGTGGCGGAACAGCTCTTATTAAATGTGAGAAAAACTTAAATAAATTTATTAAAACACTTATAGGTGACGAACAAA
Source organism: uncultured Clostridia bacterium (assembly GCA_944377435.1). GTDB lineage: Bacteria > Bacillota > Clostridia > Christensenellales > UBA1242 > UBA5893. Next base: position 4,606 of record CALWEY010000026.1, read on the forward strand.
CAGGTGCAAAAATTATTTTAAATGCGTTATCTAGTCCACTTAGACAAATAGCAATAAATTGTGGGAAAGATGCTGGTGTTATTGTTGAAAAGGTTAGAAAAAGTAAATTGGCAAGCATTGGTTATGACGCATTAAATGACAAAATCGTTGATATGTTTAACGCGGGGATAATTGACCCTGTTTTAGTTACAAAAACTGCACTTATTAGTGCAGGAAGTGTTGCCGGAACACTTCTTACAACAGAGTGTTTGGTGTGCGATATAGCAAAAGAAAAAGACAGAGATGAACAATAATTGTTTGCATTGATTAAATAATTTTGATATATTAAGCATATGAAAATTGAAAGTGCAAAATATTTAACAAGTGCAGTAAAAAGCAATGATTTTATTAGTGATGGAATGGAGTTTGCGTTTGTTGGCAGAAGCAATGTTGGCAAAAGCAGTTTTATCAATTCACTTTTAGGTAAAAAAATTGCAAGAACATCAAGCACTCCAGGACGAACGAGAATGATAAACTATTTTTTGATTAACAATAGTTTTAGATTTGTAGATTTGCCTGGAGATGGCTACCATAAAGCAGGCAAGCAAAACATACTTTTATGGTCTTCGCTTATGGAAGATTATTTAAGAGAATGTAAGTGCCTAAAAAGAGTTTTTATGCTGGTTGACATAAGACACAAACCTAGCGATTTAGATAAAGATATGCTTGCTTATTTAACATACAACGCAATTCCTTTTAAAATTATTGCAACTAAAGCCGATAAAATTGCAAAATCAAAAGTTGGCAACTATGTTAAAATAATCGCAAAAGAACTAAATGTTATGCCTTTAAATATTTTGGCATATTCAAGCGAAACACTTTTAAATAAAGATAAAATTTTAGATATTATACAAACCGACATAAATATGTAAAAAGACATTGCACCTTTTTTTATAAATGTTCATAAAGTAATATGAAAAGATAAAAGGAGGTTAGCATGTCTTTTTTTATAAACAACAACAATCAAAATAGACCAGGGGCAATTTGTGGTAATCCACTTAATGGATTAAACGAAAAAATTTTAATTGAAGTTACAAGAGTATTTGATGCTTGTTTGCAAAATGAAACTATAACTGGGGTAACTCTTACAACATCAAACTATAATCCAGCAAGTCCAGCATTGCCACTCACTTACATCTCGGCAGAAACAAATCAAGCTATTGGACCAACAACAACTAATGTTGTAATTACAAGACTTGACAACAGACCAAACTTTGCGACTGTTACAGGTCAAGTAACCTTTCCACTTATTGTAACATATAGAGATGCAAATGGTGTGCTTGGAACTGCAACTGCAACATATACAACAGATTTCTCTGCTGTGCTTTGCGTTCCACAACCTGCACTTAGTCCTGTTGAAGTTAAAGTAACAGGTCAAGTTACAAGTGCTATTGGTACTTATACAGCCGAAAATACTTTTACAATTACTGCTTGTGTGCAAATAATTGTTAAAGTTGTTGCCGATGTTGACATTTTAGTTCCATCATATGGTTATCCATGTATTCCAGAATGTCAAAACATTCCAACAGTTTGCCCAGGTGTTGGTGACATAAGTTTGTATCCAACAACAGTTGGACCTAATCAAAACACAACAAGATAAATTTTATAGACAGTTTAAAATTGTGTCACTAAAAAAGTTAAAAAACTCTCTCAATTTTTGTAGAGAGTTTTTTTTGTTTTTATTTTTTTATAATATGTGATAAACTAATAAAAATAAGGAAGGAAAATGCAAAATATTTGTTTTGTTTGTGAAGGTAATACTTGTAGGTCGCCTTTTGCTGAAAAAGTTATGAATAAATATTTAAAACAAAATAAGATAAGTGATTTTAAATGTTATTCTTGTGGACTTAATGTTGATAAAAATTCAAACATAAATAATTTTGTTGTTGAAATTTTAAAAAAGTACAAAATAAATGTAAAATCACGAAAACCTAAACAACTTACTAAAACGCTAACAAAAAAATATGATTTGTTTATTACAATGACAAAAAGTCAAAAACAATATATAAATGCAAAAAATGTTTTTTCATTTGGAGAAATGGTGTTTGGTGATGACATAGAAGATCCATATGGTGGAACAATGGAAGATTATATAAATATGACAAACCAAGTTGATTTATATTGCAAAAAACTTATAGAAAAAATAAAACTTGTAAAGGAGAGATTATCATGATTATTCTTGCATGCGACCATGCTGGCTATGAACTTAAAGAGGAAATTAAAGCGTTTTTTCACAAAGAAAATATAACAACTATTGATGTTGGAACATATTCCACCGAAAGAGTTGACTATCCAGACTTTGCAAAAGCCGGAAATTTAAAGGTGTTAGAAAGTCCAAACAACATTGGAATTTATATTTGTGGAACGGGAATTGGAATGAGTATTATGGCAAATAGAAATCCAAAAATTAGGGCAGCACTATGCACAACAACAAAATTTGCTGAACTTGCAAGAAAGCATAATGATGCAAATGTTTTGGTTCTTCCAGGAAGATTTATTTCAAAAACAAAAGCAATTTCTATAATTAAAGAATTTTTAACAACTAAATTTGAAGGTGGAAGACATCTTAAACGAGTTAGAAAACTTGGTAGAGTGTAAGGAGAAATTTATGAATTTTCCAACATTTTTAATTATGAATTTAGATGATAAACTAGATATAAAAAAACTTGCAAGTTACATTAGTCAAAATTATTCTTCATATCAAATTATTGTGGCGTCTAAAAAAAGTCATGGAGATATTTTTAATGTTAGCGAATTTGTTTTTGAAGAAGATGACCAAGATAAAATTATAAACACTTTAATGCAAAAGGTAGACGGCAACAAACTTGTTCTGGCAAGAAAAATAGACAATGATAATTTAGAAGAATTAGTGAATTTAGAAAAAAATATTAAACACGAAAATCAAATTGCAACATTAAAAAAAGAAAAAAACAAAGTGTCAAAATTTTTCTTTAATTTACTAAATAAAATAATTGAGCTTATTTTTGGTTATACTTTATACGATTGCAATCTTTGTTGCATGGCATTTGCAAGCGTTCCACTTGAAGTTTTAAAAGTTTTGGATAACTGCTCTTTGTATACAAAAATAAATAAGTGGAAAGGTTTAAATTTTGTGTCTAATAAAACAACATTAAAAACAAAAATAAAATTTAAAACAAAAATTGCAAAAAATGTATTATTTTTAATTTCTTCAATAATTATAATAGCAGGCTGTGTACTTGTTTGGGTTTTTGTTGAATACATACAAAAACAACTTTTGTTAAAACTATTTTTAGTATTTGTTATGGTTATTTGTTTATTTGTTGCTTTTTTAGAAATTTTAAGAATTTTTATAAAACAAAAAATTGGCGAAAATATATTTGACAAAGCAGAAATTTTAAATAAAAATTAGTTATATAAGTCACAATGGCTTTTATATATAAAAGGAGATATTATGGAAAAAATAAAAGTTGGTATAAACGGTTTTGGAAGAATAGGAAGATTGGTCCTTAGGGCAATATGTCAAAGAGACGATGTTGAATGTGTTGCAATAAACGACCCATTTTTAACCGTGGACTATGCAAAATATATGTTTGAGTATGACACTATACATGGAAAATTTAAGGGAAATGTTAGTGTTGACGGTGACTATTTGATTGTAAATGACAACAAAATTAAATTTTTTGCAGAAAAAGATCCATCAAATATACCTTGGGGACAAGTTGGGGCAGAATATATTGCAGAAGCAACAGGCGTGTTTACATCGTATGAAAAAGCAAAGGCACACCTTGATGCTGGCGCAAAAAAAGTTGTTGTAACAGCACCAGGCAAAGAAATGCCAATGTTTGTAATGGGGGTTAATGACGACACATATACAAAAGATATGAACATCGTTTCAAATGCAAGTTGTACAACAAATTGCTTGGCACCTCTTGCAAAAGTTATAAATGATAAATTTACAATTACAGAAGGACTTATGACAACCGTTCACTCAACAACAGCAACACAACTTACTGTTGATGGTTCTTCTAAAAAAGATTGGAGAGGTGGAAGAGCTGCATCATATAACATTATTCCATCAACAACAGGAGCTGCAAAGGCTGTTGGCGAAGTTATCCCAAGCTTAAAAGGTAAACTTACAGGTATGAGTTTTAGAGTTCCTACACTAAATGTAAGCGTTGTTGACCTTACTTGCAATTTAAAGAAAGAAACAACATATGATGAAATTGTTGAAGCAATTAAAGAAAGTGCAAACGGTGAACTTAAAGGAATTTTAGATTATACCGATGAGCCTGTTGTATCAAGTGATTTTATTGGCAATGAACACACATCTATTTTTGATATAAAAGCAGGAATTATGCTTTCACCAACCTTTGTTAAACTTGTTGCATGGTATGATAACGAATGGGGATATTCAAATAAAGTCGTTGACCTAATTAGACATATGAATAAGGTTGATAGAGCATAGAGTGTGAGTCTTGACTTCTTTATACAATTTTGTTATACTTTGTAGGCTAAATGGAGAAATAATATGAAAAATTTTGTAGTAAAAAAGAAAGAATTAAAACTTGTAAAAGATAAATATATTGGATTTGCCGTTTTGCCAGATGGAATAGAAAAAATTGCAAGATATGGGTTTTATGATTGCAGAAGTTTGCAACGAGTAAATTTCCCAGACAGTTTAACAACAATAGAAGAAGATGCGTTTGCAAATTGTTTAAATCTCAATTATGTTAAGTTTCCAAAAAATATAAAATATATTGGAAACGGTGCATTTAGAGATTGCAAAAGTTTAAACAAAATTTTAGTTCCAAACACAGAAGATGCAAAAAATATTTTTAGTAAAGATAATTTAAAAAATATTGGTCTTAGTGAAGATGTTGAAATTAAATTTTATAATGTTGTTAAAGAAAGTGAAGAAGATTTAGTTTTATAAACAAAAAAA
>CALWEY010000027.1 GCA_944377435.1 uncultured Clostridia bacterium
AAACATGAAAATACGCAAGCAATGGATAGTGATAAAGCTGCACCTATTGCACCACTAAATATTGGCCAAATACCACATAATAGTAAATAGCAGATAACCATTCTTACTACTTGTTCAAAGAGTTCGGCACTGCATGAAGTTATATATTTGTTTCTACCCCATAAATTGCCACGAATTGCACTATATACACTGGAAAACACAAGGGCGGGTAAAAGCATTAAGAGTATTGCCATACAACTTTCATCTGCAAAAATATGTGAAATAGGATTTTGGAAAATAAGAACAATTGCACAAATTATTAAACTCAATATTAAAGAAATTACAATTGCTGTGGTTAGTGTTTGATATTCTGCTTTTTTATCCTTATTTGTTACATGTTTTGCTGTGAGTCGTGAAATAATAAGTGGAATTCCACTAGATACAAGTGTTAAAAGAACCATAAACACAGAAAAACTTATTTGATATACACCAAGTGCTTCTGCACCAATTGTTCTAGATAACCAAATTCTAAAAATAAAGCCAAGTAGTCTTGTTAGTCCTGTAAAAAAAATTATTATAAAAACAGTTTTGAATAAAGATTTCATATCATATTTTATTATAAGGAGAGTTTGATTATGCAAGTAAACATAAAAACAAAACCATATTATATTGTAAAAAATGGCGATACAATTAAGTCGATTTGTGCAAAATTGAAAATTAGCGAAGACGAATTAAAAAACCTAAATAACATAAGTGAAATAGAAGAAAATGATGTTTTAATTTTGCCAAAACCTTATAAATACTGCTATGTAGTAAAACCACTTGACAATTATCAAAAAATTGCAGACAAATTAAATGTCAGTGTTGACAAAATTTTAGAAGTTACAAAGGGCAAACAAATGTTTATTGGTCAAAAAATTATGTTTTAATACTTGTGATATATTTTGAAATGTGATATTCTATATAACATGATACAAATAGTAGAAGTAAAAAATAAAAAAGATAGAAAAAAATTTATTGATTTTCCAACAGAATTATATAAAGGCGTAAAACAATATGTTCACCCACTTAGAATGAGTGAATTTGAACTTTTTGACCCAAAGAAAAATGTTTCTTTTGATGACTGTGAAGCAGTTTATTTTTTAGCATATAAAGATGGTAAACTTGTTGGAAGAATTGCAGGTATTTTGCAAAAAGCATATAACAAAAAAGCAAACGAAAAAAGAGTAAGATTTACTCGTTTCGATTGTATAAACGATAAAGAAGTTGCAAAAGCACTTTTTGACAGCGTGGAAAATTGGGCAAGAAAATTGGGTATGGATACTGTTCATGGTCCAATGGGTTTCAATGATATGGACAGAGAAGGAATGCTTGTTGAAGGATTTGATGAAATAGCTACATTTGAAGAAGCATACAATTTTGATTACTATAAAGATTTAGTTGAATACTGTGGCTATGAAAAAGAAGTTGATTGGGTTGAATTTAATATCACAATTCCAAAGGAAGTAGACGAAAAAACAAAAAGAGTTGCAAATCTTGTTAGAGAAAGATATCATTTAAGAAATGCCGAAAAAACAAGCAAAAAGAAATTTATTAAAAGATATGCAAAGCCAATATTTAAACTACTAGATGATGCATACGGTCCACTTTATGGAGTTGTTCCTTATACCGATAAACTTAGAAAGCAAATAATAGATCAATTTAGGCTTTTTATAAGTTTAGACTTTATGAGCATGATTGTTGATGAAAATGATGAACCGATCGCGTGGGGTTTTGCAATTCCTTCACTTAGCGAAGCAATAAACAAGTGTGAGGGAAGATTAACACCTAAGAGTATATTTAGCATTTTAAAAGCAGTTAAAAAACCAACTCAATTAGATTTGGCACTCATTGCTGTTAAACCAGGTTGGCAAAGCAAAGGTGTTCCAGCACTTATTATGTATGAAATGGTACAAAGTTTTATTAAACACGGAATTGTATCTTGCGAAACAAATCTTAATTTAGAAGACAATTTACATATAATTCAACTTTGGAAAAATTATGAACATCGTCAACATAAACGCCGTAGAGCATACGTTAAGCACTTAAATGAAAAAAATGACCTTCAATAAAGGTCATTTTTTTTATAAACTTAATTCGTTTTCTTTTGAATTTTCAATAAAATTAAGTCCGTCAATTGTTTTGCAAGAAGGTATTGTCCTTGGATCTAAAACTTTTTTAATTATTGTAGATTTTGAGAACAATTCTTTTTTTACAGCATAGCCATTTTTGTTATAAAAATGTTTTGTTTTTTCAGTATCTTTTATATGCTTTGGTGCAAAAGCGCCTATAACTTTTACTTTTTTATTAGAGTATTTACCTTCAAAATATTCAAAAGATTTTAAAAGTATTGTACCATAGCCTTTGTTTTTGTCTTGATCATTTTCAATTTCAATTTGTGTAATTTTTGTATATTCGTTTTGTGTTCTATAATGTAAATATCCAACTTTTTCAAAATATAATTCATTATTTTTTTGTGTTAAGCGATATGCTTCAATTTTTTTGTATGAATGGTTTGCGTATCTATTAAAAAAGTTTTTTATTGTCATAATCAATTCGCCGTTATGTTTTGAAAACAAAATATTACTAGAAAAAAGGATTTCCAATGGTACATATTTATAGTGATTAAATTGCTTGTCAACTTGTTTTTTTAAATTTTCTATACTTAACTTTTCCATACTCTAATCTTAGCATATTTTATTTAAAAAATCAATATTATGTTTTTTCTAATTTGAAAGAAAGATTGTATTTATATTTAAATAATCGATTTATCTTTTTCTAGACAGTTAAAGCTTTTTTTGATATATTTATTTTGAAGTTATTATGAAATTTGTTAGATATAATGATTTTTGGTATAAGTACGATGTTAGTACGCCATTAAATTCCGCTACGCTTGAAAATATAAATAATTTAGGAAGGACTACTGGAATTGATATATCTAAATCTCAAATAGTTGAAGCTAATGATGTGTGTGATTTAGATTGGTATGGCACAAAAATATATGATAATAATTACTTAACTGGTTGGCTTGCACCAAATGGTAATTTTTATGGTTGCGACTTTAAGCATCACAAGGAACAAGCAAAATTTGTTCATAAAATTTCCGAACAACAAATTGAAGAAAAAGGTTTTATTAAAATTACTTATGAAGATAGGTTATGCCAAAATTTAGTAGCAATGTTATATTGCCATTATAATAAAAAAATAGCTATAACGCCAGAGCAATATAAATTTTTAAAACATTATCCAATAAAAAATTTCCAAGATGTTAATTATTTGTATAGAAATAGTAGAAAAAAAGTATTAAAAAATGATAATAAAAATAAAAAAAATGGAAGCAATGAACTTATTAGATAAATAAAAGCATCTACACAAAATTTTTTATTATAATTGTAGTAATGTTTTTATATAATAAAATAATATGTGAAATTATTGCATAAAAATCGAGTGATATAATATATCTATTATTTCCATAGAGAATAAACATTTATATAAAAGAACATATATGTTTTTAAAAATTTGACTTTTTGTAATTTTATATGTTAACCTACACGATGTGGAGGTAAAATGAAATATATTTGTAAAATATGTGGATATATATACGATGAAACAAAAGAAAAAGTTTTATTTAAAGATTTGCCTGAGAATTGGTCTTGTCCTCTTTGTGGTGCTTCAAAATCCATGTTTGAACCGTTAGAAGAACAAAAAACCATAGATAAAATATTAAATCAAACTGATGATTATAACAAAGATGACATGCAAAAAGTTTCAAATGAAATGTTGTCGGTTATATGTTCAAATCTAGCGCGTGGATGTGAAAAACAATATAAATTTGAAGAGATGGAACTTTATCAACAACTTGCTAACTTCTTTGAGAGCAAAATCAAAGAGGATAGCGAATCAAATTTGGACAATCTTGTTGGTTTATGTAATGACGACTTAAATGTTAAATTTAAAAAGGTTGATACCTTGTCAAAAAGTGTGGGAGATAGAGGAGCATTAAGAGCAAAGACATGGAGTGAAAAAGTAACTATCATGCTTAAAAATTTACTTGAAAGATATAAAACAGAAGGTGACAAAATGCTTGAAGGCATGAATGTATGGGTTTGTACAATCTGTGGTTTTGTTTACATAGGTAAAGAACTTCCAGCTATTTGTCCCGTTTGTAAAGTGCCAAACTTTAAGTTTGAAAAAATTGAAGGGAGGAGATAAATGAAAAAATTTGTAGCAGTGCGTAATTTAAGATTATGTACAAAAGACTGTCTTTGTTTGTATGTTTGCCCATATGGTGCGACAGATACAGAAAACAGTATTATTGATATTGAAAAATGTGTTGGTTGTGGAATTTGTGCAAAATCTTGTCCAAGCAAAGCAATATCAATGATGCCGTTAGAAATTCCTCCACAACAAGTAAAAGATGAAAAAGTTGTTGGTGCATTAAATAGAGTTGTAATAAATAAAAATAAAGCCGAAAATATTGCAAGATGTTTAGCAAAAAAATCTAAAGATGACAACTTTTATAAACTTATGACGGCAGTTGAAAAGTCAAATAGATTTATGGCAGAAGATTTAATAAGAGAAGCAGGATATATGTTGCCACAAAGTGCTAATGCACATAATCTTTTACAAAGTTTACTTGAAGAAAATGATATAAACATGCCAAAAGATGTTATTAAAAAATTATTAGATAAAATACCATGTAATGAAAAATTAGAAATAAAGAAGGAGAAAAAAATGAAAAAATATAGATGTAAAATTTGTGGTGCAGAGTTTATGGTAGAAGAGGGACAAGAACCTGTTTGTCCAATATGTAAAGCAACGGGAGAAAATCTTGAACTTATTGAAGATAAAAAAACAAATAAATATGCAGGAACAAAAACAGAAGAAAATTTAAAAGCAGCATTTGCAGGTGAAAGTCAAGCAAGAAATAAATACACATATTTTGCTTCTGTTGCTAAAAAAGAAGGATATGAACAAATTGCAGAACTATTTACAAAAACAGCTGACAATGAAAAAGAACACGCAAAAATGTGGTTTAAAGAATTGAACGAACTATCAAACACACAAAACAATTTGCTTGCAGCAGCAGAAGGTGAAAACTATGAATGGACAGACATGTATGAAGATTTTGCAAAAACTGCTGACG
>CALWEY010000028.1 GCA_944377435.1 uncultured Clostridia bacterium
TAAGAGCGGAAAATACACCCCAAGCTATATGTGGAACGTAAACGGCTGGCTCGCTTCCCAGCTCGGCCTTCATGTGACAAAACAAACACAAAAGTGTATACCACAGCTTGCCACAGAAAAGATTTACAGTTCTACCCTTGAGATGACAATTCCTAAAGGCAAATGCACAGGCATGAGCGCGGTTGTTACCACAGAGACCGAAGAAGGCGTTGTTATCGAGAGTCAGTGCATTGGAAAAGTATATAGCAAGAAAGAATTTGACATGAACGACTGGACGATTTTTGGCGAACCTGACACTAGAGTCGTAATAGAAAGACCATCGACTGTAGAGCTCACATGCGCTTCAATCGTAAACAGAATTCCTGATGTTATCCAAGCACCAAGCGGATATTACACCACGGAGAAAATGCCAAAATCTACCTTTTACAAAAAAATATAAATATCACTTAAAATATCACTTTAACAAAAAAATCGCCCACCACAGGCGGTTTTTTAATTAAATTGGGAAAGCTTAGTTTTTGACAAATGCACCCAAAATGTTCCCAAAATGTTCCCAAAAATCACACGCTTGCGATATGTAGTGTTTAAAAAGCAAAATACACCACAATATATGGTGTATTTTTAGTTTGGTGCCGAAGGCGGGACTTGCTCCGCTGTTAAGTATTCGCTAGAGGCCTTGCAGCTATCACGCCAGGTCGGGGTCAAATGCCACACAGGGCATTTGCCCTTGTCCTCCCGTTCAAGTCCCGATGAACTATAGTTTTAAAAATAAAAAAGAGCAAAAATTTGCTCTAGTCTTATATCATGGTGCCGAAGGCGGGACTTGAACCCGCACGTTGTTGCCAACAACGGATTTTGAGTCCGTCGCGTCTGCCATTCCACCACTTCGGCAAATTTATACTTTGTAAGTGTATCATAATGCATTTATTTTTGCAACAAGTTTTTATTATTTATTTAATTTGAGTTTTGACTTTTTTTGATTGTAGTATATAATGTATGTTGAGGTTATAATGATTTGTGAAAATTGCAAAGAAAGAAATGCTACTTCATATTGTCAAATAAAAATTGATGGCAAAATTGTACAAAAATATTTGTGTGCACAATGCCGTTCTGTACTTGTTAGTAGTGATGAACTTTCAGTAAATCCACAATTTAAAATAAAAAATCAATTTTGTCATAACTGTGGAACAACACTTAAAGATTTTATTGCATCAAGTTATGTTGGATGTGAACATTGTTATCAAGAATTCGCTCCTGTAATAAAACAAGCACTTTTGGGGGTACAGTTAAGTCAAACGCATCAGGGTAAAGTTCCAAGTCGTTTTGCAAAAAAACAAGAGATTCAAGAACTTGAAGAATTATTAAATAAAGCAATGGAAAATCAAGATCTTCTTCAAGTAAACAGACTTTCGGCAAGATTAAAAAACTTAAAGGGAGGTAATGATGCTAAGTAGTATTGTTATTTCTTCAAGAATACGACTTGCAAGGAATTTATATGATTTGCCTTTTCCAAATAAATTATGTGATTTTGAAAGTGCTTCAAATGTAAGCAAAGCAATTTTTGAAATATTGGGCGAAGATTATGAATATAGAAGATTAAAAAATCTTTCAAATAATCAATGCTTATTACTTTTAGAAAGTCATGAAATAAGCAAAGAACTTATTGGAAACAAAGATATTGCTGGCTATGCAAAATCTCCTGATGGTCAAATTACAATTATGATAAACGAAGAAGATCACCTTAGAGAACAATGTATAATAAAGGGCTTTGACCTTAAAAGGTGTTATGAAAAAATTTCAAAAATTGACGATATGATTTTAGACAGGATTGATATAGCTTTTTCAAAAGAACTTGGGTTTTTAACATCTTGTCCAACAAATGTTGGCACAGGTATGAGAGCATCAGTCATGCTATTTTTACCAGCACTAACATTAAATGGTGCAATGAAACAACTAATTGAATCATTAAATCAAAATGGAATTACAGTCAGGGGACTTTTCGGCGAAGATTCTTCATGCAGTGGTTATTTTTACCAAATTTCAAACAAATACACATTAGGACTAAGCGAAGAAGATATAATAGAAATGGTAGAAAAAAATGTAAAAAAAATAATAGAAATGGAAGAAACTGCAAGAAAAACATTACAAAGCGTTAATGAAAGTGTTATAATTGATATGAGTTATAGAGCTTATGGAATACTTACAAACTCTTATACAATATCAACAGAAGAATGTTTGCAACTTTTGTCTAAATTACGCTTTGGAATAGTTTTAGGTTTAGTAAAATTTAAAAATCCAAGCATAATTGATGAACTATACACCAATATAGAGCCAGCACATTTAATGGACTATTATTCACTTGAATTAAGTCCTAAAGAGCAAGGCATATTTCGTGCAAAGTATATATATGAAAATTTAGAGAATAAACTTATTAAAGGAGTATAATTATGCCAAATCCAGCATCGGACAGTTTAGAGAAAGTTATAAAAAACGCAGGTAAAATTGCATTAAAATTTGGAAGTAATCAAGTTGGAACTGAGCATATTTTGTATGGTCTTACAAGTGTAAAAGAGTGTATGGCTAGTAAAATTTTAAAAGAGTATGGAATAACAAGCGAAAATTTATTAGACATATTTGAAGAAAACTCAAAAGAATTAACACTTGTCGGCGTTGATGTTGAATTAACGCCAAGAAGTAAAGAAATAATTGGAATGGCGAAACAAGTAGCAATGCAACTGGGGCATAATTTTGTTGGAGCAGAGCATTTGTTATTTGCACTTCTTTCAAATAATAGTTGTTTTGCTGTTAGACTAATATCATCATATTATAGAGCAAATTTAGTAGAGATGAAATCAAAATTGATTTTATTTTTGCAAGGCAATAATGAATATAGTACAGAAATGCCACAAGATGCAGTTAAAAGCACACTGCCAGAAAAATTATTAGACATGGGATATGATGTAACGCTAAAAGCAAGACAAAACAAAATTGACCCAATTATTGGCAGAGAAGAAGAGATTGAAAGAATAATTGAAATTCTATGTAGAAAAACAAAAAACAACCCAATTTTAATTGGTGAGGCGGGAGTTGGTAAAACGGCTGTTGTTGAAGGATTGGCTCAGGCAATAGTAAGTGGCAATGTTCCTGAACTTTTAAAAGATAAAATAATATACTCGCTTGAAATTGGTGGTCTTATGGCTGGCACAAAATATCGTGGCAGTATGGAAGAAAAGTTGAAGGATACAATAGAAACTATAATTGCAAGTAAAAATATAATTGTATTTATAGATGAAATTCACACTCTTGCGCAAGCAGGTGGAGAAAAGGGCGAAACAAGTCCAGCGGATATGCTTAAGCCATATCTCGCAAGAGGTGAACTACAAACAATTGGTGCAACAACAACTGATGAATATAGAAAATTCATGGAAAAAGACAAAGCGTTAGAGAGAAGATTTCAACCAATAATGGTTGAACCTCCAACAGTTGAGCAAACTATTGAAATTTTAAAGGGATTAAGAGATAGTTATGAAGCTTTTCATAATGTAACAATAACAGATCAAGCCATCACAGCAGCTGCAACACTTTCCGATAGGTATATTATGGATAGAAGTTTGCCAGATAAAGCCATAGATTTAATAGATGAAGCAAGTAGTAGGGCAAAAGTTAATTTTAACTTAAAACCAAGTGCAATTAGAGAAAAAGAAGAAAAAATAAAACTTTTATCAGCAAATAGAGATGAAGCAAGTATTCAAAGAAATTACGAAAAGGCAGCAAAACTTCAAACTGAAATACAAAATTTAGAAGATGAATTAAAGGAACTAAACGAAAAATTTGCTCAGTCTTCAAATTCCAATTCAAATTCAATTGGTGCAAATGAAATTGCCGAGGTTGTTTCTAAATGGGCAAAAATACCTGTAACAAAAATAACAGAAACCGAAAAAGAGAAACTTATAAATCTTGAAAATATTCTCCATAAGCGTGTAGTAGGGCAAGACCAAGCAGTAAACGCTGTAAGTAAAGCAATAAGAAGAGCAAGAGTTGGATTGCATGATAATAAACGCCCAATAGGTTCATTTTTATTCATGGGGCAAACAGGTGTTGGTAAAACAGAACTTTGTAAAGCTATTGCAGAAGCAATGTTTGACGATGAGAATAATATTATAAGAATAGATATGAGTGAGTACATGGAGCCACATAGTGTTGCAAAACTTATTGGTGCACCACCGGGATATGTTGGTTATGATGAGGGTGGACAACTTACTGAGCAAGTAAGACGAAGACCATACAGCGTTGTTTTGTTTGATGAAATAGAGAAAGCACACCCTGATATTTTTAACACACTTCTTCAAGTATTAGATGATGGTAGACTTACAGATGGACAAGGTAGAACAGTTAGTTTTAGAAATTCAATAATTATTATGACAAGCAACATAGGAACAAATGAAGCATCAAAAAGACGAGAACTTGGTTTTTCTGAAAATGAAAATTATGATGAGAAACAAGATGAAAAGATAAATGATATTTATATGGAAGCACTCAGGAGAAAACTAAAGCCAGAGTTTATAAACAGAATAGATGTAATTTGTATTTTCCATCCATTGAACGAAGATGATTTAACAAAGATTGCAACAATACTTGTGTCAAATATCAATAAGCGTTTGTTAAATCAAGGTTTAGAGATAAAAATGACGGCGAGAGCACTTGATTACATTGTAAAAAAAGGAACAAATTTAATGTATGGTGCAAGACCACTTAAAAGATTTATTCAACAAGAAGTTGAAGACAGAATTGCAGAAAAAATACTTTTAGGTCAATTAGAGCCAAAAGGTGTAGTTATTATTGATGCGATAAACAATGACTTAACTTTTAGATCTGAAATGTAATAACAGAGGATTGACTATAAAAATAACTAGCAAAACTAGTTATTTTTTAAATACATTTTTATATCTTCGTATGTTTTTTCTTCAAATTCTAAAAGTCTTTTTGATAAATCCAACAAATCGGCATCAACATTTTTATTATTTTTAAGATGTTTGTAAAGTGTTATTGTTCCTCTAACTGTGCCCATTAAAAAAAGTTCGGCAATATGTGAGGAAGATTTATCAGTTAATGTAGAAAATGCAATGGAAGTTTTAAGCATCGTTTTTGAAAATATGTTGTTGTCCTTTAACTTAATATTTTTCTTTTTTGCTAAAGCGTGACATTCTTTTGCAAATTCGCCATATCTTGCTTCAATGTTTTTCATTAAATCTTTCAATTCATTTTCTCTAAATTTAGGATACATATCATTTATAGATTGCATTGCCATTTTTATATTCTTGTATATTGTTTCTAAATATTCAGTGTTTTTCATATTTAATCTCCTTTTTGTTATAGTGTGCAACAAAAACTAATTTTTATTAAATAAATGAATATTTTTTTTTAACTTAAACAAAACAAAAATATGAAAACAAATACAAAAATATATATCGTTATATTTTTAATTTCGCTTGTGGGGGGATCTCTTACAGCAAGATTTTTATTTTCTGCAATTTCTATTTCACAATATGGAATTAAATTTAATATGAATACATGGGCTTGGGTGTGTGTTGTGTTTAACATACTAAATCTTGTGTCTGGTAATATTTTATATTTCAAATTTTTAAAAACAAGAAAATTTAATTCTATGCTGTTTTTTGCAACTGTACCACTAACACTAATATTTGGTGTTCTCACATATTTTTTAGCAAGTATTAACACATTTAAAAGTCAAACATTTACTTTAATTAAATCAGTTTTAAAAATATCTAACACAAACTACAACAATTATTATTGGTTAGGTGTTATCACAATTATATATTTGATAATTATTTTTGTAACATTTTCTCTTTTAACAAATCCCGTCAAAAAAATTGAACAAGCAACAAAAAGGCTTAGTTTTGGTGAGTTAAAAGATAAAATAACCATTGGTGGAAACAAACAATTTTTAGAAATAGAAAATTCTTTAAATAAAATTAATGACAGTTATAAAAGAAAAGATGATTTTATTAAACAGACAAATATAGAATATGAAAAATTTGTTCCTAAACCACTAATAAGATTTTTAGGCAAAAAAAATGTTTTGGAACTAGAAATAGGCAGTCAAGTTAAAAAAACGGCAACACTGCTATATTGCAATTTAAGAAACTCTCAAGTAGTTTCAGGAACTTTAAGTTTGGAAGAAAATTTTAATTATATAAACTCGTACCTTAATGTCGTTTCACCAATAATAAGAAAGAATGGTGGTTTTGTGGACAGATATCAAGAAGATGGATTAGTTGCTGTGTTTGTTTCTGCAAAAAATGCTGTATCTTGTGGCATACAAATTGTAAAAACAATAAATCAAAAAAATTTAGAAACAAAAAATTTACCATCACTTGATGTAGGAATTGGCATTCATACTGACGAAATGATTTTTGGAGTTGTTGGCGATGAAACTAGAAAAACACCAACTATAATATCTAATTCAGTAAATATATCAACAAAAATGGACGAAGTAAACAAAATTTATGGGAGTGTTATGATAATGTCAAAAGACACTTTAAACGAACTACCTACGAATTTTAGTTTTATGTATAGGTATATTGGAAATTTAAATGATGTTGATAATAAAGATGTTATATCAATATTTGAATGTTTAGATGTTTATCCAAGACAAAAGCGTGAAAAGTTAAATAAATATCATAACGAATTTGAAAATGGGGTTAGAGAGTATATAAACGGTAAATTTAGCGTTGCAAAAGATATTTTTGAAAAGGTATATTCAAAAGAGAAAGATGATAAAGTTTGTTATGTTTATTATAATAAATGTGTTGAAAATCTTGGTAGAAGACCATTAAACATGCATGAGTAATTTTTTTGCACACATAATTCATATATTACAAATAGGAGTAGTATATTGGAAAGTTCGTTTTTGGAACTTAGGTGCAAAGAAGTTGTAAATGTTGTAGATGGCAAAAGACTTGGTCATATTGTCGATATTGTTTTTGAACTTCAAAGTGGAAATATTTGTGGTCTTGTTGTGCCAGGTGATAAAAACATTTGGAATGTTTTTAAATCGGGTGGCGAAATATTTATTCCATATAGTCAAATATGTAAAATTGGCGATGACACAATACTTGTAGAATTATATTCAAATACATCACGGCCAAACAATACAATTGTGTTTACATCAAATAAAGACAAAAAATAAATTAACTTAATTTGGTATAGACAAACAAAAAAAAATGTTGTATACTTACCATGCTAAGTTAATAGGAGATTACAAATGAAGTGTATTTATTGCGGACATGCAGAGAGTAAGGTTATAGATTCAAGATTAGTAGAAGAATCAAATTCAATAAGAAGAAGAAGACAGTGTTTAAAATGCGGAAAAAGATGGACAACTTATGAAACTGTTGAAAACACTCCAATTCTTGTTATAAAGAAAAATGGAAGTATTCAACCTTTTGATAAAAATAAAATAATAAACGGAATTTTAAAGGCATGCGAAAAAAGACCTGTAAGTTTAATTGAAATAGAAAACATTGCAAGTCAAGTTGAAAAAACATTAAAAGAAAATATGCAACAAGAAGTTGAATCAATAAAGATAGGCGAAATGGTTATGGATATGCTTAAACCACTTGATCAGATTTCATATGTAAGATTTGCATCTGTTTATAGGCAGTTTACTGACGCACAAAACTTTATAAACTTTCTTAAAAATGACTAATATACATATACAAGAAAAAATCTTCATACATTTAAAGTATGGAGATTTTTTTTCTTTATAACGCAACATTAAATAAAACATATTCAATAAGTGGAATGTGTGATTTTATTGATGTAAAAACAAAAACAAGGTTACTTGAACTTGGATTTTTTAAAGGTGAAAAGATTAAAGTACTTAAAAAGTCTTTAATGGGTGGTGTTATTTTAGTTGAAATAATGAACAATGTTTTATCAATAAGAAAAGAGGAAGCATTATGTGTGCAAATAAAATAAAAAAAATACTTTTAGTCGGAAATCCTAACACAGGTAAAAGTACACTATTTAATTTGCTCACAAAATCATACGCTCACACAGGCAATTTTCACGGTGTAACAGTAAATGCTCAAGAAACTACATTTAAAATTGATGACAAAACATACACACTTGTAGATTTGCCGGGCATATATAGTTTATCTCCAAACAGTTATGAAGAACAGTTTAGCATTGATTATATTTTAAACAATAAAAATTGTCCTGTAATTTGTGTATGTACAAATCAAACATTAAAGAAAAATATGTTACTTTTGTATGAACTGTTGCAACTTAATCGAAAAGTTATTTTAGTAATAAATAAAATAGACAATAAAACAAATTTAGATGTGCAAAAACTTGAAAAAATATTAAATATAAAAATATTTTTAATTGATGCAAAAAATAAAAAAACTGCTGGACAATTATTACAAACAATAAAAAGTGATAAATTTTTAAATAATAAATTAAAATTAAAAAATAACGCTAAATTAAATGCATTTAAACAAAAAATAAATAAATTAAATTTAAGCGAAGACGAATATGATTTTTATTGTCAAAAATCATATTGTGGTGATAAATATTATTGCGATAAATTAAAATTAAATGAAAACATTTTAAATAATATAGACAAAAATTATTTAGAAGAACAGATGAAAGAAAAATATAACTTTATAGATAATGTTTTAAAACAATCAAATTATCTCTCAAATGTTGTTGTTGGTGAAAGTAAATTAGATAAGTTTATTTTAAATAAATATTTGTGCATTCCAATCTTTTTACTTATTATGACATTTGTATTTTATTTTACATTTTTTTCTGTTGGTGCATATTTATCAAATTTTTTACGATGGCTAATTCAAGATGTTATTGGCAATAATGTTTCAAACTTTTTAAGTGAAAATATTAAAGCAACTTGGCTTGTAAATCTTGTAAAAGAAGGTGTTTTTGGTGGGGTGGGCACAATTGTGTCTTTTTTGCCACAAATAGTCCTTTTGTTTGTGTTTTTATCATTATTAGAAGACAGTGGTTATTTAAGTCGATTAGCATTTTTAGTTGATGATGCATTAAAAAAAGTAGGATTGTCAGGCAAAAGTGTATATACACTTTTAATGAGTTTTGGCTGTTCAACAACAGCTTGTTTAACTGCAAGAAATATGAATGATAAAAATGCTAAAATAAAAACAGCCCTGCTTACTCCATACATGAGTTGTAGTGCAAAACTTCCTGTTTATGCTGTGATTGGTGGTGCATTTTTTGGTGCAAGTAATGTTGGAATAATTATGCTTTTATATGTTCTTGGAATTATTTTAGCAATTATTTTAAGTTTGTTTTTCGAAAAAACATATTTAAAAAGTAACAGTCAAACATTTATTTTAGAGTTTCCATCATATAGAAAAATTGATTTTTTGCATTTATACAAAATTACAAAGATAAACATTAAATCGTTTATGTTAAAAATAGGCTCGCTTCTTTTTGGCTTTTCAATTTTAGTTTGGTTTTTTGAAAATTTTACATTTACTTTAAAATATGTGCAAGGTGATGATATGAAAAGCATGCTTCAATGCGTTGGGGAGTTTATTGCACCAATATTTAAACCTCTTGGTTTTGCATCTTGGGGAACAGCATCTGCACTTTTAACAGGTATCGTAGCAAAAGAAATAATAATTTCATCTATTGCAATATTTAATAACATAAATTCATCATCGGTAAATTTTATGGAAAACATCTCGCAAAGTTTAACAAATCCATTAAATGTTGTATTTTTTACACCTAGTAGCGCACTAAGTTTTATGGTTTTTTGTCTACTTTATTGTCCTTGTGTCGGTACAATATCTGTACTACGAAAGGAAATTGGCAAAAAATGGACTATAATTGCAATATTACTGCAATTTGTTATAGCGTATTGTGCAAGTTTGTTCGTTTATTTTGTGTTCAAACTTACTGAAATTTATGGAATATTAACTGTTTTATTATTTGCAATTATTATTTTCTTTTGTGTTTCAAGTATAATTAATTTTATCAAATTAAAAAAATCTGATGTTAAATGTTTAAATTGTTCCAATGATAACTGTAAATATAAAAGATAAAATCTAAAATTTTTTATTGCTTCGTTTAAAGAATTGACTTGTGTTTTGCGTAATAATATTTTAAATATTGCTCAATCTAAAAGTGGAGAGAATTATGGATTTATATTTTCTTATTTGTGGAACGCTTGCTATTCTTATTAGTTTTGGTGTTTTTGAAAGTGTGTTAAAAACTAACAAACTAAGCAGATTTTTACTTTCTATTTTTTTAATTTTAAGTTGTGTTTTTGATGCTATTGGCACAGTAAACATTTTAAATGTTAATATTAGTTTGAATTTGATTTTATATTTTATTATGTTTGTTGTTTTGTTTGCAATGCAAAAAAGTATAAAGGGAATAATATCAACAATTTTAACAACTTTGATAATAATTTCTGTTCTTGTATGTTATAACGCATTAAATTTAGAAATATTTGAATATGCTTATGTTCAACCTTTTGTTTATGTAGCAATCGTTGTTGGAATAATTTTATATTATGTTTGCCCAAATATAAATAGTGTGTTTTGTGGAACACTTCTTGGAAGTATTTTATTTGAGCTAATTTTTCATCAAATGTCTTGGACAAATGTTAATCAAACTTTAAATTTAGGTGGAGATGTGGCAATCACATTTACTTTTGTTTGCGTGCTGTCTTATTGTTTGTTTAATAGTTTAGTTTTAGGTATTAAGTATTTAAAAACTAAAAAGCAAGAAAAAATTAAAACTTGATAAAATTAAATTGTAAATGTCTCTAAATTATGTTATTATTTAGATAAATGTTAATTAGGAGATAAAAATTGGCGAAACCACTAGTTGCAATTGTAGGAAGACCAAATGTTGGCAAAAGTACTTTTTTTAATAAAATTTGCGGAAAAAGAATTAGTATTGTAGATGATATGCCGGGAGTTACAAGAGATA
Source organism: uncultured Clostridia bacterium (assembly GCA_944377435.1). Lineage (GTDB taxonomy): Bacteria > Bacillota > Clostridia > Christensenellales > UBA1242 > UBA5893. The sequence goes on from CALWEY010000028.1 coordinate 11,002, forward strand.
GAATATATGCCGATGCCGAATGGTGTGGGCATGAATTTCGTTTGGTTGACACAGGTGGAATTGACACAAAAACGGATGATATTTTTCAAGAAGACATAAGAAAGCAAGTAGATATTGCAATCGATCTAGCTGATGTTATTGTTTTTTTAGTTGATGGAAAAGATGGCGTAACTCAAAGAGATCACGATGTTGCAGATATACTTAGAAAAACAAATAAAAAAGTTATACTTGTTGTTAATAAACTAGATAACTATGAAGTTGAAAAAACATATGATTTTTATGAACTTGGACTTGGAGAACCTTTTGCAATTTCATGTGAACAAGCAAAAGGACTAGGCGAAGTTTTAGATGAAATTGTAAAAAATTTTAAAAATGTTGAGGAAACACAAAATGATGACGCAATAAAAATTGCGATTGTCGGAAGACCAAATGTTGGAAAAAGTAGTATTACAAACAAAATACTTGGCTTTTCAAGAGTTGTTGTGAGTGATATTGCTGGAACAACTAGGGACGCAATAGAAACAGATTTTAAATATAATGGTCAAAAGTATACACTAATCGACACGGCAGGACTACGACGACAACGAAGTTTTGAAAAGGAAAGTGTAGAAGGCTATTCTGTTATTCGTTCAATGGAAGCAATCGAAAGAGCTGATGTTGTGTTGATAGTAATAAACGCAAGTGAAGATATAACCGAACAAGATGTTAGAGTTGCCGGATATGTTCACGAAGCAGGTAAACCAAGCGTTGTTGTTATGAATAAGTGGGATTTAGTTGAAAAAAATGGAAACACAATAAACGATTACGAACAAAAAATTAAAGATAGTTTATCTTTTATGGACTATTTTAAATCGGTTTATGTTTCAGCAAAAACAGGACAACGACTTACTAATGTTATTGAAACAGCAAAGAAGGTTTATGATAACGCATCAAGAAGAATTTCAACAGGAACACTTAATGAATTATTAAGTCAGGCGATACTTTCTAATGAACCATCTTATAGAAATGGAAGAAGATTAAAGATAAGTTATATAACTCAATATAAAACAAACCCTCCAACTTTTATATTGTTTTGTAATGATGCTTCACTTATGCATTTCTCTTATTTAAGATATTTAGAAAATCGTTTTAGACAAGCAGTAGACTTTTCTGGAACACCAATAAGGTTTATAACCCGTTCAAAAGGAGATAAAGACTAATGGTTGTTTTAAAATATATAGTACTTGTTTTATGCGGATATACTCTTGGGAATATAAGTTCTGCTAAAATAATTTCAAGACTTAGAAAAGATGATATAACAAAGCACGGAAGCGGCAATCCTGGATCAATGAATATGCTTAGAACATTTGGCTTTAAAATGGGCATATTAACATTATTTTTTGACGCACTTAAGGGTGCAATACCATCACTACTAGGTTTTTTCATGTTTGGTGGAGATGTAAATAGCGAAATTTCTTATATAGGTTTATATGTTGGAGGAATGAGTGCTGTTGTAGGACATTGTTTTCCTGCTTTTTATAAATTCAAAGGTGGCAAAGGCGTTGCAACAATGCTGGGAATGTTTGCCGTTGCAGAACCCTATTGGGCAATTATAATGTTTGCAGTTTGTTTTTTGTATCTAGTTATATTTGATTATGGTGCAATAGCTTCTTTTTTGTATATAACTGCTCTTACGCTTGTTGAAGGTTATAAGTTTCACGATAATGTTGTTATAACAGTGATTTTATTTGTTTTATATTTTCTTGTTTGGTTTATGCATAGGGGGAATATAAATAGGCTACTTTTAGGAAAAGAAAATAAAGTAAACTTTAAAGAAAAGTTAAAAAAGATTGGCAAAAAGAAACAAAAGATAGAAAACAAAGATGAACTTTCAAGACAGGAAATAAGACAAATAAAAAAGATAAACAGAAAAGAAAATAAGCAAATTAAAAAAGAGCAAAAGTTAAAGGCAAAAGAAAGAGAAATAGGTTAAAAAAAATCTCATGCAAATGAGATTTTTTTAATATCCATATTTTGTAATGTGTTTAACTGCTTTAACAAGTTTTTGGCAATCATTAAAATTGTTAAAATACGACAATGACGCTCTTACAATTCCTTGATTTAGTGTGCCTAAAAATTTGTGTTTAAGTCCAGCGCAATGAAGTCCTCCACGAGTGCAAATTCCATATTTATCACTAAGTATTTGACTTACATCAGTAGAGCCATAGTCAAGTATATTAAATCCAATTACTCCAAAAGAGTTGTTAGGGTGAGTGTAAACTTTTACGCCGTTTATGTTATTAAGTTCAAAATTCAAATATGTTGAAAGGTCGTCAATTTTTTCATTTATCTCGTCAAAATTATTTTCTACAAAATCTATTCCAGCACCAAGTCCTAAAATGCTAGGTGTAGGCAGTGTCCCACTTTCATAAGTTTCTACAGTTCCGAGAGGCTGATAAACATTTTCGCTTTCTGTTCCTGTTCCACCAAATCGTATTGGATTTAATTTTGCTTTGTTTGTGTAGGCTAATACGCCAACGCCTTGGGGACTATACAGCGCTTTATGTGGTGCAAGTGCTAAAAGGTCTATGCCCATTTTTTCCATATCTATCTTAACATGACCGGCACTTTGAGCACAATCAACTAAAAAAATTATATTGTTTTCTTTACAATAATTGCCAATAGCTTCTATATCAGCAATTTCGCCATCAACATTTGACATATGATTGACACAAATTAAGTATGTGTTTGGTTGTATATGTTTTGTTATATCGTCAAGAGTAATAATTCCAGCATTTAAAGGACTTGCAACACTTATTTCAAGTCCAAATTTTTTTTGAAGTTCAAAGAGTGGTCTAACGCTTGCATTATGGTCGTTTACTGTGCATATTACATGACCACCTTCTTTAAAGGTCCCTAGTATTGCAAGGTTTAATGCGTCTGTGCAATTTTCAGTAAAAACAGCTTGTGGTGCGTTTATAAATTTGCAAACTTTTTGTCTCACTTTTTCAACCATAAGTGCAGTGTCCATGCTTAATTTGTGTCCACTTCTTCCAGGATTTGCTGAATATTTTGTTAAGCCTAAAAGGGTTGCACTAATTACTTCTTTTGGTTTTATATATGTTGTTGCACTGTTATCAAGATATATCATTTTAACTTTTTCTCTCTTTATTTAGTAATATAATATGATATGAAAAAATATCGATAATTGACTACAAAGGAGAAGAATATGGACTATATGATTATAGTATTTAGGGCAAGGTCTCACACAATAAACTTTGCTAACTTATTGCAGTCATACAAAGTTCCTTGCCAAATTATAAACACGCCAAGAATTGTAAATGTTTCGTGTGGAATATCGGTAAAATTTTCTAGTGTATATTTAAAAACTGTACAACAAATTTTGTCAAGAAGATATTTCGATACTTTTGCTGGCATATATCAAGTTATCGGCATTGGGTTAAATCAAAAAGTAATTAAAATAAAATAATTGTTTTTGTTTTTCGCATGTGATATAATGTCTATCGCTTAGGAGGATATATTACATGGAGTTACTTGCACCTGCTGGAACTTTTGAAAAAATGCAAACTGCTTTTTATTTTGGAGCAGATGCGGTGTATTTTGCTGGTAAAAAATTTGGACTTAGAGCTTTTGCCGGTAATTTTACTGATGATGAAATTTTTAAGGCAACAGAGTATGCGCACAAATTGGGTAAAAAGGTTTATATAACCATAAATATTTTAGCACACGAAGGCGATTTTATCGGTTTAAAGGAATATTTAAACGAACTAGAAAAAGCAAAGGTTGATGCAGTTATTGTTTCTGATTTGGGAATAATTGAATATATAAAAGAATTTGCACCATCGCTTACAATTCATGTTAGCACTCAAGCTAATATATTAAATAGTTATGCAATAAAATTCATGGCAAGGTTAGGCATAAAAAGAATAATACTTGCTAGGGAATTAAGTATAGAAGAAATAAAAAATATAAGGAAAAATATTCCAAGCGATATAGAATTAGAGTGTTTTGTTCATGGTGCAATGTGTATTTCGTACAGTGGAAGATGTCTACTTTCTAACTATTTAACGGGTAGAGATGCAAATCGCGGGGCATGTGCACAATGTTGCAGATGGGAATATACAATTACAGAAAAATCAAGAAAAGGCGAACAATACGAAATTCAAGAAGATGAACGAGGCACCTATATTCTAAACTCAAAAGACCTTAATATGATAGAACATTTAAAAGAACTTGAAGATGCGGGTATACAAAGCATAAAAATTGAAGGGAGAATGAAATCTCCATACTATGTTGCAAATGTTGTAAATGCATATAAAAGAGCACTGGATTTAAAAGAAAATATATCACAAGAGCAAATGACAGTATTAAAAGATGAACTTAATAAAACAAGCCATAGACAATATACAACAGGTTTTTATTTTGGTGCTAACGACAAAGAATGCTTGTCGAGTTCAATGCCTGTTCAAACAAGCGAATTTATGGCAGTTGTGCTTAATGATGCTGACGGCGAAAAAGTTTTAATTGAACAAAGAAATAGATTTAAAATAGGCGATGAGCTGGAAGTATTATCGCCAAATGACACATTTAATGAAAAGATAAAATTAAATAAAATGACAGATGAACAAGGTTTAGATGTTCTTGATGCTAAAAATGTTCAACAAAAATTATATATTTACACAAACCTAAATCTTAAAAAAGGAGACATACTTAGAAAGTAAAAAATCTCACATTTTTGTGAGATTTTTTATATTGTAACAAAACAAGCCAATATTCGACTTTAATAGTTATTATAAGTCAAATTTTGTATTTTACTATTCTTGATGTGTTGTTATACAATTTTTTGTGTAACAAAAGGAGAAGATTATGAATGGTAGAGAGTTATTAAAACAAATGGCAAAACAAGCAAAAGACAGATTGCAAGGAAGACATGTAAGCACAATAGCAAAAGGTAATGTTACTTGTATACGAAACGGAGAAAATTATATTAAAACTATAACTATATCAAACGATGTAGACCAAGATATGTATTCAAAGGTAAAAGATAGCATAAATAACGATGCAATAAATCCACTCAGTAAGCTTATAGATTTTAATTATTATAAAACGCTTTCTAGTGAACAAAAAGAAAGATATTTTTTTAAAATAGCAGATAAATACAAACAATTAAAACAAATGTATGAAAGCGAAAAAATAAAAGAAGTTTATTAAGATAATTGCAATGAATGACCTATTATGATATACTGACCTTATGGAAATTTTAGAAGATTTAAATGAAGCACAAAAACAAGCACTCTTATGTACAAAGGGTGCTGTTTTGGTAACTGCCGGAGCTGGTAGCGGGAAAACTAAACTTTTAACGCATAGGATTGCTTATTTAATACAGCATGAGCATGTTAAAGAAAGTAATATATTAGCAATTACATTTACAAATAAAGCAGCAAGAGAAATGAAAGACAGAGTGTCTAAACTCCTTGGGTCGCCAAATGGTGTTTGGATTTCTACTTTTCACTCTATGTGTTTAAAAATATTACGAAAACATATTTCTCTCTTGGGCTCTTATACAAGTGATTTTTCTATTTATAGCGAAAGCGACAGCGAAAAAACATTAAAGCAAGTTATAAAAGATTTGTCGCTTAATATGGACAATTATAAGCATTATGCAAATGTTATAAGTAATTGTCAAAACGATAATGTTGATATTTACACATATGCAAAACGATATTTAATTGAGCAAGAAGATTTAATAAATGTATATGAAACATATCAAAAAACATTAGAAAAAAACAACGCCCTAGATTTTGACAATTTGCTTACAAAAACATATGAATTGTTTGTTACTCATAGTGATGTATTAGAATATTATTCAAACCTTTTTGAATATATATTTGTTGACGAATTTCAAGACACAAACAAAATACAATACGACATTGTTAAACTCCTTTCTAAAACACATAAAAACATATTTGTTGTTGGAGATGAAGATCAGTGTATTTATACTTGGCGTGGTGCAAAATTTCAAAATATTTTTGATTTTAAAAATGATTTTGCTCCTGTGAAAATGTTTAAACTAGAACAAAATTACAGAAGCACAAAAAACATAATAGACAAAGCAAATAAACTTATAAAAAACAACACAGAAAGATTTGATAAAGTTCTTTGGACAGCAAACGAAGAAGGCAAAAATGTTGAATGTAATGAGTATTATGATGAGCAACAAGAAGCAGAAAGTGTTGCAACAAAAATAATAAAACTTATAGAACTCTATGGATATAAATACAACGATATAGCAATACTTATGAGAATGAATGCACTAACTTTGCCTTTTGAACAAAAAATGCTTAACTATAACATACCTTATAGAATTTACGGTGGCTTTAAATTTTATGAAAGACAAGAAATTAAAAATTTAATATCGTATTTAAGATTGTTTACAAATCCCAATGATGACACTGCACTTTTAAGAATAATAAATTTTCCCAAAAGAGCAATTGGTGATGTCGCGATAAACAAATTAAGAGAATATGCTTATTCAAAAAATTTATCTATGCTAATGGGAATGGTGCATTTATATAATAACAGTGAAGACAATAGTGCACTTTATGCAAAAATTAAAAGTTTTGTAGATTCGTATAACAAATTAAAAGATGTTTATGGTAAAATTAAGTTAGATGAATTTTGTAAAAGAGTTATTGATGAATTTAATATAAAAACGGCATACATGGAAAAGAGTGATGAAAACACCGACAAATTATTAAACCTAGATGTTTTTGTGAATTCTATTAGTGAATTTATATTTAAAAACGAAGAAGCAACGCTAAACGACTTTTTAGAGAGCATAACACTTGAAACCGATTTAGATTTTATGGGAACTGATGATACTGTTACTATTTCCACTGTGCACTCTGTTAAAGGTCTAGAATTTAAAGTTGTTTTTGTTGTTGGACTAGAAGAAGGCTTATTTCCAATCTCTCGTGCTTATGAAAGTGATAAAGAAATGGAAGAAGAGAGAAGATTAATGTATGTTGCAATGACAAGGGCAGAAGAAAGATTGTTTTTGTCTTATGCAAACACAAGGTATTTGCATGGAAAAAGATCCTCAACTATTGTAAGTAGGTTTATAGATGAAATTGGCGTAAGTTTGCCAACAAAACCTAAAAAATATATAGATAGCCAATATAATTATAATTACAATTATGACAATAATTATAAAAGTTCTTACAGTTATAGCAATATTAAGCAACAAACTGTTTCTACCACAACACATAATGGTTATACAATGGCAACAAGTATAAATCAGGAAGAAAAACCTAAAAAAGATACAAGCATATATAAAAAGGGGCAAGTTGTTAATCATCCAAAATTTGGCAGGGGAACAATATTGGACATTGTTGATGACGGCGTATGTGCTGATATAGATTTTGAAAAGTTTGGTAAAAAAACTTTAATACTTGTAATTGCACCGCTTGAAATATTATAGGAGTTTTATATGGAAGAAATGCAAAAACTTGTTGATAAGTTGAACAAATATGCATACGCATATTATGTTTTAGACAAGCCACTTATTTCCGATGTAGAGTATGATAGATTATATGATAGATTAGTTTCTTTAGAGAAAGAAACTGGGGTTGTTTTGCCTAATTCTCCAACGCATAGAGTTGGTGATACAGTTTTAAAAAACTTTAAAAAAGTTACTCATAAAATGCGTTTGTATAGTTTAGATAAATGTCAAACAAAATTAGATTTATCAAATTGGATAAACGATATAATAAATAAAGAGAAAAATGTTGATTTTACATTAGAGTATAAGTTTGATGGACTTACAATTGTCTGCACATATAAAAATGGTTATTTTGTTTCTGCTGCCACTCGTGGAAACGGAACGGTTGGCGAAGATGTAACTGCACAAGTTAAAACAATTCAAAGTGTACCTCTTGAAATAGCCTTTAAAGGTGAACTTATAGTTCAAGGCGAGGGAATGATTACTCTCGAAAATTTAAAAAAATTTAATCAAAAATATCCAAATGAAGCATTGAAAAATGCAAGAAATGCTGTTAGTGGAGCAATACGAAATTTAGATGCAAAACAAACTGCAAAAAGAAATTTAGATTGGTTTTGCTATAATGTTTTGTATGCTGAAAACAAAAAGTTTAAAACTCAAGTTGAGATGTTTGAATTTTTAAAACAAAACAATTTTAAAACATCGCAATTTAAAGTATTTGATAACGCAGAAGATATATTAAATGAAATAGATAAGGTTGACAAAACAAAATCTAATTTAGATATTTTAATTGATGGAATGGTTGTGAAATTAAATCAAATACAACTTCGAGAAGATTTTGGTTACACTTCAAAATTTCCAAAATGGGCAATGGCATATAAATTTGAAGCTCAAGAACTTAGCACAATACTTAAAAATGTTGTTTGGCAAGTTGGAAGAACAGGTAAAATAACGCCAATTGCAGAAATTGAACCTGTAGAACTTGCGGGTGCAACAGTAAACAGAGCAACTTTAAATAATTATGGTGATATACTTAGAAAAAAAGTTGAAATAGGTTCTAGGGTATTTGTAAGAAGAAGTAATGAAGTTATTCCCGAAATTATGGGACTTGCCGAAAAACTTGAAAATTCAAAAAAAATAGAAAAGCCAGAGTTTTGTCCATGTTGTCATACAAAACTTATAGAAATTGGTGCTCTTTTATTTTGTCCAAATAAAAAAGGTTGCAAAGACCAAATTGTTGATAAAATAACGCATTTTGCAAGTAGAGACGCAATGAATATTGAAGGATTTAGTGATGCTACAGCACAACTTTTATTTGACAACTTAAATGTTAGAGATGTTTCTGATTTGTATTCTTTAACATATGAGAAACTTGTTTGCTTGCCTTCTTTTAAAGACAAAAAAGCACAAAATTTAATTGATTCTATTCAAAAGAGTAAAAATTGTAATTTAGCTAATTTCATTTATGCATTAAGTATACCAAATGTTGGAAAAAAGACAGCAAAAGATTTAACAAAATTTTATAACAACATTTTTGATTTTAAAACATTAACTGTAAATGAACTATCTAAAATTAGGGATATTGGCGAAATTGTTGCACAAAGCATAGTAGACTATTTTCACGATGAAGACAATATTATTTTGATAGACAAGCTCTTAAATAGTGGAGTTGTTATTGAAAATGCTTCAACTAATATTAGTAAACTGTTAGATGGTTTAACATTTGTTTTAACGGGAACACTTGAAACTATGACGAGAAATGAAGCAACAAAACTAATTGAAGATAATGGAGGACAGACATCATCTTCGGTTTCTAAAAAAACTAGTTATGTGCTTGCAGGACATGATGCTGGCAGTAAACTTGCAAAGGCGCAATCGTTGGGCGTAAAAATTATAAATGAACAAGAATTTAAAAAAATGATTAAAATATAAAAAATTTTATTCACAAAATAAAATATATGTGTTATACTATTTAGCGAAATTGTAAAAGAGGTGTATTATTATGATGATTGAACCACCAATTGATGAATTGGTAAAAAGAATGGGCGGAAATAAATATAAACTTTGTTGCATTATGGCAAAAAGAGCTAAAGAGCTTGAAAAAAGAATTCCAGCAGAAATAGAAAAAAGCGATAAAAAAGCAATAAGTCTTGCTGCTGACGAAATCTATAGAGGCGAAATCGTTTCTAGTGACAGCGTAAATCAATAAATTATATATATTTTTAACTTTTCAATTCTACCATTTTGTGGTAGAATTGTTTTGTTTTATGAGAATAGCAGAAGTAATTGTTGACATAACAAATAGTCAAGTCGATAAAATTTTTGATTATGAAATAGATGAAATGGGCAAAGTTGGAATGAGAGTTTTTGTCCCTTTTGGCAATCGTATAATACAAGGTTTTGTTATAAATATAAAAGATAATACAACAGTTGAAAAAACAAAATTAAAAAAAGTTATTAGTTTTGTTGAAGACTATGTTGTAATTAAAGAAGAACTTATAAAACTTATGCATTTTATGGTGAAAAAGTATCATCTTAGATATGCCGATTGTCTTAGATTGTTTATTCCAAGTGAAATGCGTAGCGATACTGTAAAACCACTTTTTGTAAGTTATGTAAAGATAAATGAAAAAATAGATTTTGATGATTACAAAAAGAATATAAGAGCAAATGCAAAAAATCAAATAGCACTCTGCAATTTTCTTGAACAAAATAAATCATATTTAAAATCAAAATTAATAGAACAATTTTCAAGGCAAACGGTAAAAAAACTTGTTGACGACAATGTTTTAATAGAAAGTAAAGAAACTATTTATAGACAACCAGATTTTAATAAAATACAAAAAAACAATGTTGTTCATACTCCACTTCAAAACAGGGCAATAAATACAATACTCTCGTCAAATGATACATTTTTACTATTTGGCGTAACGGGTAGTGGTAAAACTGAAGTTTACATGAGCGTTATTGAAGATGTGATAAAACATGGAAAAACAGCAATAATGCTTGTCCCCGAAATATCTTTAACTCCACAGGTTTTAGCTAATTTTAAGGCGAGATTTGGAAATGAGGTTGCAATTCTTCACAGTGGGCTAAGTGCAGGTGAACGCTTTGATGAATGGCAAAGAATACTTTTTAATAAGGCAAAAATTGTAGTTGGTGCTAGGTCGGCAATATTTGCACCACTAGAAAATATTGGAACAATTATAATTGACGAAGAACATGAAACGAGTTACATAAGCGAAAGCAATCCAAGGTACAATACTTTTGATATCGCGAAGTTTAGAAAAGATTATAATAGTTGTTCATTGGTTCTCGCTAGTGCAACCCCAAGCATAGAATCGTTTAATAAGGCAATTAGTGGTGAATATAAACTTATTGAATTACCAGAAAGGGTAAATGGTAACAAAATGCCAAAAATTCAAATTGTAGATATGCTGACAGAACTCAGAAATGGTAATAGCGGTATGTTTTCTAGTGTGCTTTTAAATGAATTAGATAAGTGCATAAAACAAAAACATCAAGCAATGTTTTTCATAAATAGACGAGGATATAGTTCGTTTATGAGATGTATGGACTGTGGCTATGTTGCAAAGTGTACAGATTGTGATGTGTCGCTCGTTTATCATAAAAGCGAGAATAAGTTAAAATGTCACTATTGTGGCAAAAGATATAAGGCGCTGACAAAATGTCCAGAATGTGGAAGTGAAAGCATTAGAAATGGTGCAATAGGAACAGAACAAGTCGTTAGCAAACTAAAAGAATTATATCCTAATGTAAATATATTAAGAATGGATAATGACACGACAAGGACAAAAAACGCTTATCAAAAAATTCTCACTGAATTTGCAAACTCTAAACCGGGAATATTGGTTGGAACTCAAATGATTGCAAAAGGACATGATTTTAAAGATGTAACACTAGTTGGAATTATTGATGCAGACCAAAGTTTATATCATTCAGACTATAAAAGCACAGAAAAGACCTTTGAACTAATAACGCAAATGAGTGGACGGGCTGGAAGAGCAAAAGATGAAGGAATTGTAATACTTCAAACATATGCTCCAAGACATTATGCTTATAGATTTATTGCAAATTATGACTATAAAAGTTTTTTTACAAAAGAACTTAATTTAAGAAAAACAACAATGTTTCCACCGTTTACTACAATTTTACGACTACTTTTTACAGCGCAAGCTGATGAAACTGTTAGAGAAATTACAAAAATGTGTTATAATGATATAAAGAAACTTAGAGATAATAGATTAAATGATTTTGTCTATTTAGATGTTATGAAGAGTCCAATAGGTAAAATAAAAAACAAAATTAGATATCAAATTTTAGCAAGAATAAAAAATGAAAATAAAGATGATATAATTGAAGAAATATACAACATTTGTGATAAATACCAAAACGGAAAAGTTAGTATATTTGTTGAAATTAATCCGCAAAATTTAAGTTAAAAGGAAATAAAAATGGCAGTTAGAGAAGTTTTGCAAGTCGGTGATGACTTGCTGAGAAAAAAATCAAAAGAAGTTAAAGTTTTTGACGAAAAACTTGAAGATATAATAGACGATATGTGGGAAACAATGTATGCATTTAATGGTATGGGGCTTGCTGGTCCACAAGTAGGCATTTTAAAGCGTATTGTTGTTAT